>JAGCVY010000018.1 GCA_017962105.1 Lachnospiraceae bacterium | reverse complement strand
GAACGCCCTTTCAAGGGCGGCGACGAGTCAAAGGCAATAAGGCTTGAACAACGTGAAAGCCAGCGCCTTTAGGCGCTGGCCGGTAACGACCCCTTATAGGGGCGAGCAAACCACCCGTTAGACGGGTGGTTATGATTTTTCCTGTTCGGTTTGTGACCGGGGGTTCCGCCTGCCTAGCGGTCCCCTTTCATTTTCCGCTTGTTCTCATACATGCGCGTGTCTGCGCGGCGGAAAATCGCGCTGTAGTCGTCGCCGACATGCTCCAGCGAATCCGCCATGCCGGAGGCCACGGAGATGCGGTCGATCGGCGAGATAGTGGGGTTGGCGTCGAGCTCGGTCATGCGCTCCCGCATTGCAGTCAGACACTCATAACGCTGCGCGTAATCGTCATGCACGGCGATGGCGATGAACTCGTCGCCGCCGATGCGGAACACCGGACTGTGTTTGAAGGTGTTACAGATGAGCTTGCAGCATTTGCGGATGTATTCGTCGCCGGCCTCGTGCCCCAGCGCATCGTTGACCTGCTTTAAGTAGTTGATGTCGAAGCAGACGACAGCGAAGGGTTCATAGTCGCCGCTGAGCATCTGGGACTCGAGTCTCTTTACGTAGCGGTCGTATGCGGTACGGTTCTTTACGAAGGTGAGGGAGTCTTTCTCCATCAGCATCGAGAGCTTTGTGTTTAACGCGGTCAACTGCATGTTTCGCCGATAGGAGATCAGCGCGCGGTTGAAGCGGCTTTGGCACATCTGGAAGAAACGGTCCGGCAGCCAGTCAATCTGGTCGGTCAGCGTGATGTAGCCGCAGACGTAACTCTCGTAGTAGATCGGCACGAAGAAATAAAAGTGGTTCGGGCCCTCCGGGTCGTCATCCGGCAGCAGCTGCGAGGTCGGGATCACGCCGGCTTCCACCGCTTTGCCGTTTCTCTTGGCGACGAAGGTGTCCATGACATCCGCGAAGCGGTACTGCGGATAGTTTTCCATATCCGACAGCGAGAAATCAACGATGCGGGGATCCATCATGATGTAGAAGGTCTGCCCCTCCTGTCCGAAGGAGTTGCAGAAGAGCCGCTGCAGCTTCGTCTTCAGATCGTCGTAATCCACCGACTGGATGATCTCTTTCTCCATCTCGTGGAAGCGGCCCTCCACAATGTCCGCCATCATATAGTGGCGCGGAATGTTTCGGGCCACATCGCGGCGGCGGATATCGTCGTTGCGGCAGGTAAGACAGCCGCAGCTTTCACCGGGACGGAACTCGCAGTCTACCAGCTGTTCCATCGGAGCGCTCTCCCCGCGGAAAATCTTCTCCAAAACGTCTACGGTAATCTCGCCGATCCTTTCATACTGCTGGTCGACGGTGGCGATGGAAGGATAGAAGTTCTGTCCCTCTGTCAGAAAATCGAAACCGGTGACAATGGTGCAGTCCGTCGCAAGGCCGTTGTCCGTCAGAACATAACTGACTGTCTCGGCGAGCTGGTCGTTGGCGCAGACAAAGGCGTCCGGAAGTTCCATTCCGCTCCGTATACGGGCGGAGAACTCAAAAAGCAGCGTCCCGAGGTCCCAGTTCGAGTAGAAAATCCGGTCGTTGGAAAATGACAGCCCGTGGGCATACATGGAATCCCGAAGGGCGATCAGACGGTTGTTGGAATCCTCATTTTCCCGGGATCCCGCAATGAACATGACATCCTTAACCCCGTGCTCCTCGATGAGATGATCACAGAGTTTGCGCATGCCGTTATAGTTGTTGACTCCGATGGAATAAAATTTCGGATTTTGCGTCCCGATGCCGATCACCGGAATGTCCGATGCCTCCAACTTGGCAGTGAGACGATTGATGACATCCGTGAAATTCAGACCCGGTGTGAACATGATGGCCGCATCGAACGTCTTAAGGTCCGGAAGCTCGAAGATCGCGTTCATGCTCCCCAGCTCCGTCTCACCCATCGCGTAGACGCCGTGGCTCATGAAAATGTAGTAATCGATGGAATTCTCCGGCGTATACTGCGAAAGACCGTTCAGATAACGATGCACATTTTCCGAGTTCCAGCCGTTGACGAAAACGGCCACTTTTTTCTTGTTATTTTGCGTCCCCATAGCATCAGCCCCCTTCCGTATACCTAATTATACGACGATATTTCGGAAAATGCCACGGCTGAAACGGAAAATGCCCCATGTTTTTGCCAACCCATAAAAGTGGGACAAAATCACACGAAAAATGCCGTAAAAGATTACATAAACGATGATTTTGTGAAAAAGTAGGCCTGCGCATTTCGCGCAGGCCGTTCGTGCTGATTGCAGTTAACGCTCAGGTTCGCGAGCGTAGCTCGCTCACTGTACGTGCGCTCGGTTCTCACGACGCGTACTTCGTACGCTTCCGTTTGTCTGTCCGCCGGCCGTACGCCGGTGTGAGAACTCTCGCTTAGCGCTCAAACTCGTAGGGTTCAATAGTATCGATGGTGCCGTCCTCGTGGATGTTGAGCTTCGTGTATTTGACGCAGCGCTCATGGGTTACGCCGCCGGAGAGCTCGCAGTCGTGGTAGAAGAGGTACCAGCTGTCGTCAATCTTTACTACGGAGTGGTGCGTCGTCCATCCGAGTACCGGCTCCATGATGCGTCCCTTGTAGGTGAAGGGACCGTCCGGTTTCTCGCCCTCTGCATAGCAGAGATAGTGCGTGGTTCCGGTGGAGTAGGAAAGGTAGTACTTGCCGTTGAACTTGTGCATCCAGGGACCCTCGAAATATCTGCGGTCCTCGTCGCCGGCCTTGATCGGATCCCCGTTCTCGTCGAGGATCACAAGGTGCTTCGGCTCGGTGATGAATTCGGTCAGGTCGTCGTTGAACTCGGCAAACATCGGTCCGAGTGCAGGCTCGTCGCCCTCCGGACGATGAGCGTCGGGATCGAACTCGCCGGACTGCCACATCTCGAGCTGGCCGCCCCAGAGACCGCCGTAATAGCAGTAGGTGCGTCCGTCATCGTCGATCAAAACGGCAGGGTCGATGCTGTAGCTGCCCTTGATGAAATTCTCCTGAGGGGTGAAGGGACCCACGGGAGAGTCGGACACGGCAACGCCGATATGGAACTGGCCGTTGTAATCCTTGGCCGGGAAGACCAGGTAGTATTTGCCGTTCTTGCAGACGCAGTCCGGAGCCCACATCTGATTCTTAACCCACGGAATGTCGTCCTCGGAGAGGGCGAGACCGTTGTCAACGCACTCCGCATCGAGGTTGTCCATGGAAAGAACATGGTAGTCCTTCATGATATACTGATCGCCGTTATCGTCATCGGGGCAATCATGTGCGAAGTCGTGTGAAGGGTAGATATAAATCTTGCCGTCAAACACGTGAGCGGACGGATCCGCCGTGTAGATTGTCTTAACCAGAGGCGTTCTTTCATTCGCCCGTTCCAACTTGATTTTTGCCATAGATTTTGTGTCCTCCTCTACATAACATGTATGAAACCGTATCTCGGTAACAGTCATCTATCGAAGAGCATTATACAATACACGGAAAATGAGTGCAATGCAAGATTTTGCGGTTTTTCGACAAAAAAGGCGTTATCTTATGCATTTTCCTCCCGGGACCGGTGATAAAGCAGCAGGACCGTCGCCCCGCTTAAGAGGATCAGAAGCATAACGAGAGGAAGCGCAGCCTTGTCGTAGGAGCCTGCAGCACTGGCGGAGAGAACGGAAATCGTGTCATCCGAAGAAACCGAAAAGCCTGCAGCTTCTTCCGGGAGGTCCGTTGCTTCGGCGATGACTGTCCCGTCTCCGTAGACGACGGAGAAACTGCGCTCAATTTCATTGCGATACGCCCACGCCGTGTCGGAATAGGTGAATTCCACAAGGTGGTAATCCTTGGGAAGATACCCGTCCGGAGCCTCGAGCTCCACGAGATAGTAGGAGCAGCAGGAAGGCATGTCCGCAAAAGCGTCGGTCCCGTCTTCCCGGGAGATCCCGAATGCCAGATTGCCGTCTTCGTCTGCACGGGAGACGGCGATCACGGCCCCTGTTGAAACTACCCGGTTTTGGCCGGTATAGTCATAGACATCTTCCCCGCAGCACAGGGCATAGCGGCCTCCGGTGACCGGATTGCCGGCGCTGTCCGTCAGGCGGAAGGAAACGCCGAGACGCTGTCTGCTGCAGGTGAGGACGCGGTTCGCATGGGGCTGCTCCCCGGAAAGTGTGAAAGCCGCGGAGGTGGTCTTTCCGGGACTCGTGGAGGACCAACCGGCAGGGGCGGCTTTAATCCGCACGTAGTAGGAATCCAGGAGAAGATGATCGGCCGTCACGGTATTGTTGGCGCTGTCGGAGACCGTGGAAACCACTTCCCCGCTGCGGTACAGGACATGACCGTTTCGTACGATGTCCGCGCCCGCAAGGATCTGATATGTGGCGTCAGCCCGGAACAACTCACTGCGGGAATCCGTGATGTCGACAGTGCGAAGCGTAGTCGTTGTGAATCCGCGGGAACCTTCCCCGGGGTAGACCATACAGCCCTCTTTGTCCAGAAGAACGGAGAGGGAGCCGGTGAGATACCGGCAGGTAACAATGCCGCCCTCGACGATCTCGACATCGTCGTCGGTTGTCAGGGTGACAGAATATACTGCGCGGTTTGCCTCGCAGCCCTCCGGCGGCGAAAGTTCGATCACATAAAAGTCGGATTGATGGGTTACTCCGTCCAGCGTGAGGCCGTGGAAATGAACCTCCCCGTTTTCGTCCGCGATCGCGGTTGCGAGAGGCTTACGGTCGGCAAGCTCTTCCCAGGTGACGGTTTCGCCGCTGTTCTTTTTCTTTGAATCTTTGGTATCTTTTCGGTAAATCGCATATTTCGCGCCGGCGATCGGGCGGTCCGCCCCGCCGAAGTCGGAGGCGTTGTCATAATCGGTCAGATGGCAGTCGCCGAACTCCTCCCATTCCAAAACCATGGCGATGGAGTAATCCTGATTGAGGGCGAGGGTGGAATTGTTGACGGAAACTCCCATGCGCGGGTTGAGTGCGTCAACCTGCCAGAGCGGGGAATACTGCATCCCGGATGTGATCGCGCGCTGGCGCAGATCCCACATGGCGGGATAGACGTCATCCTCGCGGTCGAGGTCGTTGAAGCTCGAGTTGGTGTTCTTCCCTCCGATCTTCTCTTTTGAGAGAGCGCCGTTGGCCAGACCGCGGTGGACCCGGGAGAGGGATTTGACGGAAAATCCGTACCCGGACAATTCTTTTTGGAGGTCCTGGCGGATGGCGGATTTCACCGTGGAAATCGACGCTTTGGCGGGATTGATGTCGTAGCCGTTCTCGAGGAACCAATCGGCGTCATAGTATCCTACTACAGCTGTAGTATGCCATTTTGTCTGGGATGCGTGGTTTTTAACAAGAATGGTGCCGCGCCGGCTTACGGCGTCCCGGAAGTTATCCGTCCACTTGGACGGGTTGGAGATGTTCGAGGCAAAATCCGTGTTTTTCTTGTCGGATTTGCGGACCGTGAACACCAGTACCGGCTTCTTGGAGCTGTCGGGGATAAGGTACAGCTGCTGGCCGTCCTTGACATTTTCCAGCAGGCCGTGGGAACCGCGCCAGGAGAAATCCTTCCATGCGGAGGACGGTACGCCGTTGCTGTCGTACGCCTGGAACTTTCCGGGGTTCCAACTCTTCTCGCTGATGGAGAAGTAACGGCTGTATCCCAGGGCGATGAAAGCGTGGGCGATCAGGCCGGAGCAGTCGAACTCTTTGGAGCGCGAAAAATGCCCTTTGCCCTTTACATAGGGGCTTCCCACATGGGAAAGCAGCTCGGCGATATAGCGGTACCGCATTTCATTGACCGCCTCGGCACGGTCTTCCGGGGTGGCGTAGGATGCACCCGCGGCGGCGAGGGGTTCGATGTCGATGGAGATCCCGTAGGAATCGTTGCCCGGGGTATCATTTTCCGCCGCAAGGGCGAAAAAAGAGGAGGTCCCGGTCATGGGCAGCAGCCCTGCAATGAGAATCATGCAGAGCAGAAGAACGCAGATACGTCTTCGGATCAGCCTCATAACCAACCTCCGGATGCGACGCGGAATTCGCGCGCAAGCAGTGTAGTAATGATTATAATACCATATCGGAACAGAAAAATCCACTTTACGGAACGATTCCCTTGTTGTATAGTTGACAGAGAAATACGGCGCGGAAAATGACGGATACTACGGAAAAACAGCGCCGAAAAAAGGCATTTTCTGAGAGAGGACGCGCAATGACGGAGAAACCCCGGATAATTGCACAGACGGAATCCCTTGAGGAAGAGGCGCGCGCGTTGTCGCAGCGGCTCGGCATTCCCTATGAGGGAGTCCGGGGCGGAGACGCGCCGCAGACCGCCGGCAGGGACGGCGATCCTGCTGCAACCGGCGGGGTGTATCTCCGGCTCGGCGGGGACGGGCTTGCTTTGTGTGCCCCGGAGGGAGAGCTGAGAGCGGACCTTACACATATGCTTCCCCGCCTTTCCCAGAGAAACCTTGCGTCGGAGCTGCTGGTAAAAGAGGCGAAGATCAAGGGTGACCGGACGCAGATGCTTGCCGTGGACGCCACCGCGGGATTCGGCGAGGACGCTCTCTTGCTGGCGGCAGCGGGGTATCAGGTGCTTCTGTACGAGAGGAATCCATATATCGCGGAGCTTCTTGCGGACGCGATGCGGCGGGCTCGGGAGGATGCGGTGCTGGCACCTCTGATCGGGCGCATGGAGCTTGTCCGGGGGGACAGCATCGAGGCGCTCTCGGGGGGCATCGGCCGGACCGTGGACGTGATCCTGCTTGACCCGATGTTTCCGGAGCGCACGAAGAGCGCGGCTGTCCGGAAGAAATTTCAGGTGCTTCACCACCTGGAGGAGCCGTGCGCGGACGGGGAGAAGCTGTTAGGGGCAGCCATTGCGGCGCGTCCGAAGCGGATCGTCATCAAACGGCCCGTGAAGGGGGAGTATCTCGCCGGCGTAAAGCCCGCGTATTCCCTGACCGGGAAGGCCGTGCGGGTGGATGTGATACTGCCGTAGGGATCACTGAATACGTATAACAGAGAGGGGTTTTATGGATACGATACTGATCGTCGATGATGACAGCAATATCAACGCGATGCTTTCGGAGGCTCTTGAGAAGGAGGGCTTTGCCTGCGGGCAGGCGTACTCCGGCTCCGAGTGCATGCTCCGGCTGGCGGTGGAGCACTACGATCTGGTGCTTTTGGACCTTTCGCTGCCGGGCAAGAGCGGCGAGGACGTACTGCGGGAGATCCGTGCTAAGGGAAACAGCACTCCCGTCATTGTGGTGAGCGCGAAGGATGACCTGGATTCCAAGGTCGATGTTTTAAGCATCGGCGCCGACGATTATGTGACGAAACCCTTCGAGATCAAGGAAGTCACCGCCCGCATCCGCGTGCAGCTCCGCAAGTGCGGGGATGTGCCGGCGAGCGATACGCTGACCTACGGGGGACTTTCGATGGATAAGGAGCATTTTACGGTGACGGCGGACGGAGCCGAAGTGCCGAAACTGACCCGGCAGGAGTTCCTGATCCTCGAGCTTTTGGTCCAGCATCCCACCCGGGTGTACTCCAAGGATGCCATCTATGAGTATGCGTGGCAGGAGCCCTATGTCGGCGAGACGAAGACACTCGATGTCCATATGAGCAATCTTCGGAAGAAGCTGAAGCAGGCCAGCGAGAAGGAGTACATCGAAACCATCTGGGGCATCGGCTACCGGATGAAGTGAGTTATCTGATGGAAAATGAGCCCGCAAAAAATCAGTTATCTGCTGAAAAAACTGCTTGACAAATCGAAACCTGCGGAGTAACATAGCGACAATATTTCGGAAAGGAACAACGATTATGATTCAGCTTGTGAACCGAATTGAATACGTCAACTCTAAGACCATGACCCCTGATCACGATTATGGTTTTGTTTTCGTATACTTTAATTCGGACCACAGAGCAGAATAGATTACCGGAATATCATAACACGTTGATGATGACCGCCTATCCTGTTTCGGGTAGGCGGTTATTTTTTTTTCTGGAAGCGAGCTCTCGAGCTTGCCCGTACAAGGAAAGGAGAAATACCATGGATCTTCACGATTACAAGGATGTAGCGGAAAACTACGACCGATATCTCGACGTAATGTACGGAAACGGCCAGGACAACCACGAGGGCTTCCGGGAGTTTTACTATGAACTCGCGAAGCAGTACGGCGACGGCGGCGTCGTAGATGTCGCCTGTGGAACGGGGGCGGTGTTACTGTATCTTGCGGAGCGCGGGATCATGGCGGACGGCACGGATCTTTCGGAGGAGATGTGCAAAGTCGCCGACGCGAAGGCACGGAAAATGGGCCTTTCCCTCAACATCTACCCCGCGGACATGACGAAGTTTGACTCCGGCCGAAAGTACTCGCTGGCGATCATCGCCAGAAGCGGCTTTATGCATCTTCCGACGCAGCAGCTGCAGAAGGACGCTCTTCGGAACCTGCGTGAGCAGCTCCTTCCGGGAGGGATCCTTACCCTCAACACGTTTGATCCGTGGCCGCCGATGCAGGCGCAGCAGATGCAGACGACGCCGGATGACTATTCCTTCCGTCTGGAGTACGTAAACGCCGATGGAAACCGCGAGAAGATCTACAATGCGATCACGTACAACCCGTATACGCAGCAGATGTACGGCAACTGGAAGTTTGAGGAGTACAATGAGGCCGGCGAGGTCATCGCAACGCGTATCCGCCCTCTTCTGATGCGTCAGACGAACCGCCACGAAATGTTCCTGCTCGCCGAGCTCTGCGGCTTTGAGGTTTTGGACATTTACCGCGGTTACAGGGGCGACAAGGAGGATCTGAACGATCCTTCCACGGCAGCTTTGTATCGCAGCAATCTGATCTGGATCCTGCGAAGAAAAGACTGAACGCCCCTGTGGGGGGTGAAAATACCAAGCGTTCCATCGCGGGGCGCGGAAATGTGAGGAACATGCCATGAAACTCCGATTGGTTAAAGCGGATGACCGCTATAAAGACCTGATCTGCGACATGCTTGATGAGTGGTATGCAACCGGGGAAAAGATTGTCCCCTATGCCATTCGGCGGCTCGATTATCACGATTACGAGAACTATTGCAAAAACATCGATACGGACAACAATCACGGGCATGTAGCAACCACCACATGGTTTGCCCTCGATGAGGAGCGAAACGTTATTGTCGGCGCGGTCAACCTCCGCCACTACCTGAATGAGCAGTTGCTTCTTGACGGCGGACACATCGGTGACGGCATCCGCCCCTTCGAGCGCCGCAAAGGATATGCCACGGAGATGATCCGGCTGGCGCTTGAGAAATGCCGGCAGCTGGGCATCTTCAGAGTTTTAATGGTTTGCGACAAGGACAACACCGGCAGCGCCCGAAGCATTCAGCGAAACGGCGGCGTGCTGGAGAACGAGCCGGAGGTCGAGGGCGTGGTGCAGCAGCGGTACTGGATTACCCTGCCGGAGACGGACGAAGAGGCAGAAGATTCCGAAAACAAACCGGAATATATCCGCCGCATGTCTATCGACGAGGTTCCGGAGTGCGTGGAGGTCATCCGAAAGTCCTTCCGAACCGTGGCCGATGAGTTCGGATTTACCGAGGAAAATGCACCCCGCTTCACGGCATTTGCCACGGACGAAAACCGCCTGTATTACCACCTCTGCGTGGAGCGGCGGCCGATGTTTGTATACCTTGTAGGGAGGAAGATTGTCGGTTACTACTCCCTGGCGATTTCGGAGGACGAATCCGCCGAACTCAATAACCTTTCGGTGCTCCCGGAGTACCGTCACAAGGGCATCGGCGCGAAGCTTTTAACCGATGCGATGAGCCAGGCGAAAAGCCTCGGAAAGACGATGTTGAAAATGGGCATTGTGGAGGAGAACAAGAGGCTTCGCAAATGGTACGAAAGCTTCGGTTTTATCCACACAGGGACGCAGAAGTTCGACTTCTTCCCGTTTACCTGCGGGTATCTCGAACGAGAGCTTCCGAGGACGAAATACTACCGTGTGCACACAGCCGATATGGCGTGGATTACGAAGCAGCCCAGAGGCATCTTCACAACCGTCGGAAAGCTGGTTGATGCGGAGATTCCCACCAAGGAGGAAATCGCCGAGTATTGGAAGAACCGTGAGTATTTTGAGAAGGTGCTGCCGCTTCCTCCGTATTACGAGGCGGGCAACCCGGATGGTGCCGTGACATGGTTTAAGGATACCCCCGAAGGCAATGACATCTGGCGACAGATGACCTTTTACAGGGATATGGGCGACAAATACGGCGTGCAGTTTTATATCTCGGAATGCCTCGAGCTTCCCGGCGAGACGGTCTATGAGGACGATTTTCAGGTTGCCGTGAAAGGGCAGCGAGAGGGTGTTACGGTTATCACAAGGCCGCTGGTATAGCATTTTTCGAAAATCAATGGAAACATGAAATCAAAGGAGAACCGCCATGAAATTTGCTGAGAAAACCTTTACACTGAAGGACGGAAGGACCTGTGTTCTTAAGCCGAACGGACCGGAGTACGCCGCGGAAATGATTGAATACATGAAGAAGACCGCAGGGGAAACCGAGTTTTTGCTTCGCTACCCGGATGAGGTCAGTTACACTTTGGAGAAGGAAACGGAGATTCTCGGAAACATCCAGGAGAATCCTTACCACATCATGATGGTGGCCGTTGTGGACGGAAAGGTCGCCGGCAACGGCAGCGTGACCGGCGTGGGGCCGAAGCGGAAGGTGCAGCATCGCTGCTCTTTGGCAATCGCCCTGTATGAAGAGTTCTGGGGGCTGGGAATCGGTTCCGCCATGATCACGTATTTAAGCGAGCTGGCCCGCGGCATCGGATGGCAGCAGATGGATCTGGAGGTGGTTGCGGAAAATGCACGTGCGCAGGCGCTTTACAAAAAATGCGGTTTCATCGAGAGCGGCCGCAGGCACAATGGGCTCCGTTTTGACGATGGGACGTATCACGATGAGATATTGATGTACAAGGATCTGACGTGATCGGAAAGGAGAACCGACATGAGCACA
This sequence comes from Lachnospiraceae bacterium, assembly GCA_017962105.1. Lineage (GTDB taxonomy): Bacteria > Bacillota > Clostridia > Lachnospirales > Lachnospiraceae > ISDg. The sequence goes on along the minus strand of JAGCVY010000018.1, from coordinate 660 downwards.
AGACAGGAGATTATCGGAAGCTTTTACGGCGATGTCTGTGAGGACCGGAGACTTGTTAAGTCGCGCCACGGACAGCTGGAATACGCTGTGACCATGGAATACATTCATAGGTTCGCTGAGGCCGGCTCGAAGGTTTTGGAGATCGGCGCAGGCACCGGACGGTACTCCGTCGCCCTTGCAAAAGAGGGCATGGACGTAACCGCAGTGGAGCTTGTGGAGAGCAACCTTGCAATCCTTCGGGAAAACGGCAGGGGCGTCGCGGGATTGCGGGCCGAGCAGGGGGATGCCACGGACCTCTCGCGGTTTGCGGACAACATCTTCGATGTGACGCTTTCCCTCGGACCGATGTACCATCTCTACGAGAAGGACGAGATCGACAAGGCCATCGACGAGGCAATCCGCGTCACAAAACCGGGCGGAGCTGTTTTGTTCGCATTCATCTCGGTCTACGGCATCATGTACGCAAACTACCTGCAGGGGAACTGGGCCGCCGGTGAGGAGGAGAATTTTACGAAGGACTACCGCATCCGGCATTTTAAGGAGCAGCTTTTCACCGGCTACGAGGTGCCGGAGTTTGAGGCACTGTTTGCGGCCAAGTCGGTTGCGTGGGTGACGACCGCAGGCGTCGACGGAATGCTGGAAACCGTCGAGGAGCGGGAG
>JAGCVY010000017.1 GCA_017962105.1 Lachnospiraceae bacterium | reverse complement strand
CTCCTTTCGAGCACGTTATATCATTACAGTTCATTGTAAGGTCAATACACTTTTTGAAAAAATTTTCCGAATTCGAAAAATACGGGAAACAGGCGCCCGGGCTTACTCCGGAAGCGGCGAGATCTGTCTTCGGTAGATCCGCAGGAGGAAAAATGCGCACAAAAGTGCGGAGCACACCTCGGCGATCGGGTAGGAGAGCCACACGAAGTCAAGGCGCTTCACGATCTTAGCCATGAACCATGCCACCGGCAGAAGGATAACCACCTGACGGCAGACGGATACGATCGTTGCATACAGGCCGTTTCCGAGGGCCTGGAAGACGGAGATCGTGATGATGGAGAACGACGCCGCGATGAAGTGGAGGCTGATGTAGTGGAACGCGGGCTTGCCGTAGGTTACGAGCTTCTCCAGAGATTCGGCATCCTCACTGAAGAGTGACAACAGCTGCTCCGGGATGGTCCAAAAGAGAATCGTTCCGACCACCATAATGCCGGCGGCGATGAAGTAGCTCAGGCGGAGTGTCTCCAGCATACGCTTCTTTCTTCGTGCACCGTAGTTGTATGCCAAAATCGGTACCATGCCGCTGTTGAAACCGAAGACCGGCATGAAGATGAAACTCTGGATGCGGAAGTAGATGCCGAACACAGTGACCGCGTCCATGGTAAAGCCCGCTAAAAGTTTGTTCAGGATGAAGGTGATCACCGAGGCGATCGCCTGCATGAGGATACTGGGGAAGGCAACCTTGTAGATGTTGCGGATGGTTGCTGCATGAAGGCGGAATCCTCGCATGGAGAGGCTGACTTCCTTATTTTTCGTAAGGTTAAAGTACAGCGCGATAAATGCCGCCACACACTGGCCGATGACGGTTGCGATCGCGGCACCCTTGACGCCCATGCGGGGAAGACCGAAGTGGCCGAACACAAGCGCATAGTCAAGGATGATGTTGACCACGGCGCCGGTTCCCTGGGTGATCATCGAGTAGATGGTCTTGCCGGTGGATTGCAGCAGACGCTCCAGGAGAATCTGGAAGAACATACCCACCGAGCAGCCCATGACGATGGAGAGGTAATCCTTTCCGTAGCCGATGGTCTTCATGGTGAGATCATAATTTTCCGCAAAATCCTTCGCCGCAAACTGGGAGCGGATGAACGGGCCGGCCAGGGTAAAGCCTAAGATGCAGAAGATGACGGCGTAGAGGGTGTAAAGGAAGATACCGTGGGACGCTGCATTGTTCACGCCCTTTTGGTCCTTCTTGCCGAGATTGTAGGATAGAAGCGCGTTGATACCGACGCCCGTGCCGACAGCCGACGCGATCAGAAGCGTCTGGGCGGGGAAGGCGAGGGTCACTGCAGTCATGGCAGCCTGGTCGAATTTGGAGACGAAGATACTGTCCACGACGTTGTAGAGCGCCTGCACAAGCATGGACGCCACCATGGGCAGCGACATGCTCACCAGAAGCTTCGGAATGGGCATGGTGCCCATTTTGTTCTCTGACATCTTAATTGCTTCCGGCGATGCATCCGGCTCGGTGATGTTTCTGTTGTTGGAAGGATCCATATGTAAAAAACTCCTTGCGGTTTCTGTGGTGACAACGAAAAATCCCGTGGGGGAAGTCGTTTAGCAGAATACAGCGACCTGACAAATCTGTCAAGTCGCTGTAGGATATTTTCCTCTGTATTGCTCCGGGTTCCCGAAGCGTTTTTGACAGGGCGCCGGGGATGCGGTTACTCGCGCTCCTCGCGGAACTCGCCCGTGATGCGGTTGCGGCGGTATACGAAGCCGCTGTGAAGATTCGGGATCGAAACGCTCTGAAGCTTCTTGCCGGATGCATCCGTGAGGGTCAGGGTGTCGCCCTTGGAGAGCTTGAACGGGCACAGGAAAATGCCGTTCTCCGACTCCGGGATCTCGGCCGGCGTGCCGTCCTCGTTGGTTGCCTTGCGGCAGTCGAAGCGGAGCGTGCCGCCTGCGGGAACGGTTGCGCCCGCGGGAATCTTGTAAACTCTCGGAGTTCCGTCTGCGGATTCACTGCCGTCAGTCAGGGTGTAGCCTGCAACGGAGATGTCGCTTCCGGTGGGGTTGTACAGAACGATGCGGTCCTTGCCGCGGGCGTCGATCAGGTCGATGGTGACGCCTGCCGCAGCGTCGGTCTTCACGTGGAGCACCACGGTGATGCGGCCGTTCTGGATATCCTTGGCGGTCAGCGTGAGGGTTGCCTGCGTGCGGCGCTCGCCGTTGACCTCCCAGTAGTCGAAGAGGTAACCGTCCGCGCAATCGGCGGAGACGGTAGTGCTGTATTCTTCAAAATAGGTGCCGGTGAAGGATTCTCCGACCGGTACGCGGTAGGAGTTGACCTGCAGCTGCGCGTTGGCGTCTCCCGTGACGGAGAGCTCAAACGTCTTGGTGAGCATGAAGCGGTTCTTCATGAAGGAGAGGGAGCGGCCGGGACGGGCGTTGGCAAACTCGACGATCTCCTGCATACGCTCGTGGTACTGGGTCTCGCTTACCCACTCCGCATCCTCCGCGCCGAGAGATGCGATGTAGTTGTAGTAGTAATGCATCTCCGTGGAACGGGAGTCGTTCATGCGGTTGAGGGTGGCCTGAATATTGTCGGGCGAGAGCGCACCGTTCGCAAAATCCTGCGTCTTCTTCACGAAGTACTCCACACAGTCATCCCGCTTGAGAAGCGCCGCGAGAAGCGGTGCGTAGCGGTCGTTGCCCTCCGTCAGAACCTGACGGAGCGTGTCGTAGGTGGGCTTGACCTCCTGCTGCCCGTAGAGGGAGTAGGTGTAGTCGATATCGTGCAAAAGGTAGCGCCAGCGTCCGTCGTAGACGCCTTCCCCGAGGGATTCACCCTCCGCGGGAACGTAGCGGAAACATTTGTAGTTGTTGTTCGGCCAGTCTTTGTTGCAAAGGTAAATGTTGTAGGCCATGTAGTCGAGATAGTTCTCAACGTCCATCCATTTCCGGAGCTCGGCGTAGGTCTTCTCGTTCGTCAGATCCTCGTATACAAAGCGGTAGTAATCCGAGTCGTAGGTCTTCGCCCAGGCGTTGTTGAAATCGTCACCGTCCTCGGTCTTCTTGAAGGAGTCGCCGCCCTCGAGGATGACGAACTCGCCCTCGGTATACTCCTCGGCGCCGGATGCCTTGGCGGCGGTCTTCGCCGGGGTGTCGCCGTAGCGGCTCTTCAGGTATTCGTCGCAGTATGCTGCGTGAACCCAGAAGAATCCGTAGTATTGGCCGTTGATGTAGCAAACCGCGGGAGCAACGCTCTCGTACTCGGTAAATCCCGCGTCGATGGCGAGGGTCTGGTTGAGCTCATCGCGGATGAAAGCGAAGCGGTAGTCGTTTCCGCTGGCACGGAGAACGAATTTGTCGTAGCGGACAATCTGTGTCGCGTCTCCGTCCGAGGTGGTTCGGTCAAGGAAGTTCAGGTAAAAGCTTCCGCTGTCGGGACTGTAGGACTTTCTCGCGTAGAACTTCATCGATTTCTGGGAGTTTCTGCGGGAGTAAGCACCGTAGACACGGATTCCGCAGGCCTGCGAGGTAATCATGGTCCCGTCGGGGTTCATGACTTCCATGTAGATCCCGCGCTCGCTGGCACGTCCGCGCTTCTCGTAGTTTTCCTCGCAGAAAATGCCGTCGGGCTCCTCGTAGAGATCGTCCGGGTTGCCGTTGATGGCGAAGATCATGGTCTGATAGCGGCTGTCGACGTGTTTGCCGAGAATGTAGGTGTGCACAAACTCCTCGGATTTTTCGCCGTCCTGATAGAAGACGGCGGCGCGGACGGACCAGACCTTGGGAATGTTGCCCTCGTTGGAGGACAGCGGGATCCCGATCGCGTGGTTGTACTCGATGGAACGCTCGTCGGGATGGGTTCCGTCAAGGGTGTAATAGATGGTTCCCTCGTAACGGGAGTACAGGCGAAGCGTAAAATCCTCACTGCCGAAAACGCTGCTCTGGGAGAAGACAAGGTCGGGCATATCGTTCGTGAACTCGATCTTGTCGCCGCTGTAGTCGATCGCCGGAGTCGGAGTCGGGTCGTCCGGAGCGGGCGTCAACTTCTCCGTGTTGGCAGGCGGCGTCGGCGTGACCGGCTCCGTGGTGTTGCCCGGCGTCGACGGTTTCGTCGTGCAGCCCGTCGCAAACAAGAGAACGCTGAGCAGCAGAGCGGCCGCAAGGCGGATGCTTCGATGCAACTTTACAGGTTTTTTCATTATAATGTCCTCCGCGCAATGACGCCCGCGGCACGGATGATGCCGCGGACGCCGTCGTTTGATGTATGAAATGTTATTAAAGTTCGGAAAATGTAAGATCACTCGCCGGTGAACTCTACCAGCACCGCGTTGGTTACACCGTCGGTCTTGCGGAGTTCGTCGAGGAACGGGGTGTCCGTTCCCTTGAAGCGGATCTGTACGGTGATCTCGGTCTCGTTTTTGTATGAGGTTTTGTTCTTCAGACGTCCGCCCAGATCATCGAGAACTCTTGCCACCTCGTCCTCCGCCTCGTCCGTGTAGCGGACCAGAAGAAGATAGGTGCCGCGGGACGTGCGCAGAAGCGTGAGAAGGATGTACAGAACAGCGATGAAAAGGGAACCGATCAGAGCGAAGGGAACCATTCCGGCGCCGGTTGTAAGGCCGACCACAACGGACCAGAAGAGGAAACCGACATCCAGGGGATCCTTGATCGCGGAACGGAACCGGATGATGCTCAGGGCGCCGATCGTGCCCAGCGAAAGGGCCACGCTCGAGGAGATCGTCAGGATGATCATGGCGGTGATGACCGCAACCATCACCAGAAGCACTGCGAAGTTCTCGCAGTAGCAGGCACCACGGTAGAAGAACCGGTAGGTGCAGTAGATGATCGCCGCGCACACCAGCGTGAAGGTGAGGCATGCGATAATCTTGATCGGGGTTGTGGTGGTAAGGGAATCCGCCTGACCCATCAGATTTTTGATTTCGGTAATATAGTCGCCCATAAACGGAACACTCCTTTGTTGCAATATGTAATAATGTCAGTGTGATCGCAGTTACAACAGGATAAAGTTGTTTTTCAGGTAGTCGCACCCGAGAACAAACTTGGACACGGCGAGCTTGACGCCGTTGTTTTGCAGGATCTGCTTCAGGTACATCGGGTAGTATTCGCCGTACTTGACCTCAAGCACCACTTCCTGCTGCGGGAACAGCGGCCGCGTGACAAGCTTTTTGTCGAACATGTCGAGGGTGTTGATGCCGGCGCTGATCAGACAGTCGAAGGTGACGCGCACCATCGAGAGCGGATGGATGTATGCCTGCCGCTGGTATTCGATAATGACCCGGGGCTTCAGCCCGCTCGACTGATGGAGTCCGTAGACCTCGAGGCAAAGCGGATCGTCGTAGGCCAGCAGAGGAGTGAAATCCCCATGCAGGATCCGGTCGTAATCCTCTCTGGTGATGCGGGCGGAGGACTTGGCGATCCGGTCGTCGATCTTCTCCTTGTTCTCCAAAACGATGTAGGAGTCATCACCGTTGTACGCGCGGATACGGTATTTGTTGCGGTGTTGGACGCCGCTGTCTTTCTCGTTGTAAGCATCCTCGAGCAGCGTGTCCAGGTATACGCTTGTGATGCGGTACCCCTCGGGACCCGGCATGTGCGGATCCGGCGTCATGATCCCGCCGACTCTTGCCCGCAGCTCCAGATACTGGGGATAGCTGAGGACAGTCTTGATCTCATGCCGCTTCGGGAGATCCGCGTAAGGGTTCTTGTACAGCATGCGGAATGCTCCTTTCCATAACTTTCGTCATTATAGCGTCACTTCGGAAAATAGGCAAGCGCGTTCATATTATTTACATAAATTACTATATTTTCCGCTGTCATTCCACGCAAAATCTCTTTTTCTTGTTTGTTTCCGCGAGATGTGTTATACTACAGGTTCATAGGGGATGCGTCCGAGCGCTTCGGCGGTTCGGCGAAAGAGCCCCGTGCGAACTTCGGACGTCGGGATCCGGCGGATGCCGCTCCGGTCCGAACAGTGGAGGAAACATGAAAACGAAAGACAGCAAGAAACGCGGCCGTCAGAATGACCGCTACAAAAATCGGAAGCGCGAAGAGGAATTTGACATCGACGAAACCGAAGAGGAACTGGACGAGGATATCTATGAGGAAAACCTCGAGGACACCGAGGACGATGACTACGATGAGTACGATCCCGATGAGGTAGGGTATCACGGGGAGGATGACTCCGACGATGAGGATACCGACGACGAAGAGGACGAGGGAGAGGATGACGAGCCCGACGATGACGACGGGTACCCCGAGGACGAAGATCCGGAGGATGAGGATGATGACGACAGCAAGGGCGGTCTTTTCGCCGACGGCGGCATCTGGAAGATCATCCGGAGCAGAACCTTTGCTCTCTTCGCAGGAGTGATCCTGCTGCTCATTGTCTTCCTTATTATGATCCTTATGATTCCCAGCGGGGAGAACAAGCAGGGCGGCGACACAACGCCGACCCAGGCGCCGACCGGCATTGCCGAGGATACCCCGACCCCGTGGGGCGAGGATGACACGCCTACTCCGGAGGAAAATACGCCCACCCCGGACACCGTGACTGACACGCCTACCCCGGGTGATGCGACTCCTACGCCGGATGGCGGGGATGCTACCGCAACCCCGACGACGAAGGCAGGCAAGACGCCGACGCCGAAGAACACGCCTACACCGAAGAATACGCCTACACCGAAGAATACGCCGACGCCGAAGAACACGCCGAAGCTTGTTCCCACGGCTGCTCCTACGGATGAACCCACCCCGACGGTAACGCCGGAGCCGGAGCTGAGCGTAACGCCCGAGGCGACGCCGGAGACAACTCCTGAGGCGACGCCGGAACTGACAAAGGAAGCGGAGCCGACCAAGGAGGCCGAGCCGACCAAGGAAGCGGAACCGACCAAGGAGCCCGAACCGACCAAGGAAGCGGAGCCTACCAAGGAAGCCGAGCCCACCAAGGAAGCTGAACCCACCAAGGAGGCCGAGCCCACCAAGGAAGCCCAGCCGACCAAGGAAGCTGAACCGACCAAGGAAGCCGAACCGACCAAGGAAGCCGAGCCTACGAAGACTTCGGACGGCGGCGGAAACTCCGGAGGCGGAGACCAGGGCGGCGATCAGGGCGGAAGCCAGGGCGGAGACGACACCGGGGCTTAACGAAGGTTTCCAAAACGGGATCCCGCGGCATAGCGGGATCCCGGATAAAATATAAGACGCCGACAGCTGAAAGCTTCGGCGCGGGGGGTTAGAAGATGAACATCAAAGGACAATCATTCCTGACACTGAAGGATTTTACACCGGAACAGATCACGGAGTTTCTGGACATGGCAGACTGGCTCCGCTACTGCAAGAGAAACCGCATCCATGTATCCGGCTGCGAGGGCAAAAACATCGCTCTGATTTTCGAAAAGACCAGCACGAGAACCCGCTGCTCCTTCGAGGTTGCCGCATATGATCTCGGGATGGGGGCTACCTACCTCGACCCGAAGGCGTCCCAGATCGGGAAGAAAGAGAGTATTCAGGACACGGCCCGCGTTCTCGGACGCATGTTCGACGGCATCGAATACCGCGGCTTCGGACAGGAGATTGTGGAGAACCTCGCCCGCTATTCGGGAGTTCCGGTATGGAACGGCCTGACCAACGAGTATCATCCGACACAGATGCTCGCGGACCTTCTTACCATCCGCGATTACTTCGGACGCCTGCAGGGCATCCGCCTCACTTACATGGGGGATGCGAGATACAACACCGGCAATTCGCTGATGATCGCCTGCTCGAAGATGGGACTTCATTTTACGTGCTGTGCTCCGAAGGAGTACTGGCCCAACGAGGAGCTTATTGAGACCTGCCGCGGGTATGCGGCGGCGTCCGGTGCGACGCTCACCTTCACGGAGGATGTTGTCGAGGGTACAACCGGTGCGGATGTAATCTCAACGGATGTATGGGTTTCCATGGGCGAGCCCGATGAGATCTGGGAGAAGCGTATCCACGACCTGCTTCCTTACAGGGTCACCATGGAGTGCATGGAGCGCGCGGCGGAGGATGTGATCTTCCTTCACTGCCTGCCGAGCTTCCACGATCTCAACACGGAGATCGGCCGCGCCATCAGCGAGCGCTTCGGGATCAGTGAGATGGAAGTCACCGACGAGGTGTTCGAGTCGAAATACAGCAAGGTTTTCGACGAGGCGGAAAATCGTATGCACACCATCAAGGCGGTGATGTTTGCCACGCTCTCGGAGGAACCGTGGCCGGGAAAAGACTTTCTACAGCAGTAGAACAATGATTCCGTAAGGAGAACCTATAAAATGTATCAGGACCGGGTCGTCTTGTGCGGCAGCAATGCCTACGAGAAGAAATATTACTTGAACGATGATTTTCGCGGACTGCCGGCGGAGGTCCAGAAGGAACTTAAGATCATGTGCGTCCTCTTCACCGAGAAGGTGGGCGGCGTTTTGACTGTTGAGTTCGGCGAGGACGGCGAGCTGGAGTTACACACGACTGCACGCGAAGGCGACATCATGTACGATGATATCGGCAGCGGCCTTGAGATGCGCCGCATGCAGAATGAGCATCGGGACCTGTTGGAAGCCCTTGAGATGTATGTGAAGGTCTTCTTCCTCGGATTGAATCCGGAGGACGGGGACGAAGAGGAAGAATAACGCTGCGAAGGAACTGCAAGGAGACAGCATGGGAGATACTGTGAACAATGTACTGCTGGCGATCGACGTCGGTAACACCAATCTGACGTTCGGCATTTTCCGGGGAGATGAGATCCTCGGAACCTTCCGGATGACGACGAAGCTGCCCCGGACCTCGGACGAGTTCGGCATCTGGATCAAAAACCTTCTGGCGGAGCGCAACGTGACGCCGGAACAGTTGTCGGGAGTTATCACGGCGTCGGTGGTGCCGGGAATCATGCATTCCCTGAATTCCGGCGTTATCAAATACCTTCACCACACCCCGATCGTGGTGGGTGCGGGAATGAAGACGGGAATCCGGATCAACATGGCCAACCCGCTGGAGATGGGGGCGGACCGCGTTGTGGATGCGGTGGCCGGCTATGAGCTTTTCGGAAAGCCCGAGAAGACGCCGATCATGGTGATCGACTTCGGAACAGCGACGACCTACGACCTTGTGCTGACGGACGGCACGCTTTCCTGCGGTATCACCAGCCCGGGCATCCGCATCTGTGCCAATGCCCTGTGGAATGAGGCGGCAAAGCTTCCGGAGATCGGGATCGAGATGCCGTCGACCATTCTTGCCACGGACACGGTCACCAGTATGCAGGCAGGTTTGATCTACGGCTGCATCGGACAGACGGAGTATATGATCCGCAAGGTGAAGGAGGCGGCGGGCCTTGATAAGATGAAGGTTATCGCAACGGGCGGTCTCGGACGGATCATCTCGGCGGAGACGGATATGATCGACGTGTACGATCCGGATCTGACGCTGAAGGGACTGCAGATCATCTATCGGAAACAGCGGAGCAAGCGCTCGAAATAGTTTTGAGAGGATACGGTTGTGGGGTTTCGAATCGGAAATGTTGAAGTTGGCGTGCCGATCGCGCTCGGTCCGATGGCTGGGGTTACCGACCTGCCGTTCCGTCTCCTGTGTAAAGCCAGGGGAGCAGGTCTTCTGTACACCGAGATGGTCAGCGCCAAGGGTGTAATGTACCGTAATCCCAATACAAAGGAATTGATTGAAACCGCGCCGGAGGAGCAGCCCGTCGGGCTGCAGCTGTTCGGCGCGGATCCGCAGATCATGGCGGAACAGGCGAAGGTGCTGGAACGACTCCCTTTCGCCTTTTTTGATATCAACATGGGATGTCCGGTGCCTAAGGTGGTGAACAACGGGGAAGGGTCCGCCCTTATGAAGGACCCGAAACTCGTGTACGATGTTGTGAATTCCATGGTGCGGGCACAGGGCAAGCCGGTCACGGTCAAAATCCGCAAGGGCTTTGACCATGAGACGGCGGTGGAAGTCGCAAGGGCTGCGGAGGACGCCGGGGCAGCGGCAATCGCCGTGCACGGGCGCCTGCGGGCGGAGTATTACTCGGGACATTCCGACTGGGGCTGTATCCGTCGGGTGAAGGAGGCAGTGTCGGTTCCGGTCATCGGCAGTGGGGATATCACCTGTGCGGAGGACGCGGCGGCGATGCTCCGGGAGACCGGCTGCGACGGCGTGATGATCGCCCGCGCGGCGAGGGGCAACCCGTGGATTTTCGAACAGTGTAAGGCCTACCTTTCGGATCTGGTGGTCCTGTCGAAGCCCACGGACGAGGAACTTTGCAAGACCGTGTTGTACCACGCCAAAATGGCATGCGAATTCAAGGGTGAGCGCATCGCCATGAAGGAGATGCGAAGCCATGTGGCATGGTATTTTTCGGGGAGACCGGGGTCAGCGGGGCTGCGGCGTGCGGCCAACGAACTGACGACCTACGACGATCTTCGGGAACTGATCGACGGATGGCTTACATATTCGCAACGGAGAAATTCCGGCTGACGAACTGCCGGGGGGGGAACGAACAATGCTTTGGAGGAGGCAGACTATGAGAAGGGGAACTACAGTCGGAATGATGCTTATCGCAGTGATGGTGATGTTCCTTTCCGGGTGCGGGAAAGACCGGAAGAATGATACAAAGGAAGAGGTGTCGAAGTATATCCCGTTCAGCTTTGATTACAAACGCTACACCTATGACGATGGGGAAAGGAAACTGACGGAAACCGGATCGCGGGATTTCGATCCGGAGGGAAGACTGCTTTCTGTTTCCCGTGAACTGGACATCGATAACGCCGTTCATCATCGCACTGAGGAGCATACCTTTACGTATGACAAATCAGGGCGGGTAGAGAGCGAAATTTACTCGAGGACGCCGGATGGTGGGGAAAAGTACACTGTCAGAGAAGAACATACCACCTTTTTTGATGACACCGACACGGTGGTCACGTACGAATGGAAAATGGGAAAAAACTCTTTTCGGCAGGAAAATACCATCGGTCCCGGTGGAGAAATCCTTTCCCAGATAACCACAGAGGACGGTGTCGGAAGATACACCGTGGAATATGACTCAGTTTCAAGGAAAGTAACATGTTATGACTGGGCAACTGATTCTGTCGGGTATATGCAGAAAAGTTACAAGTATATAAAGTATTTCGACGAATCGGGAAGAGTGATCCGATGGGAAGCCTTCAACGGTTATGATCCCTTTATACCGTTGATAGAAACGACAAGAGAATGTTTTTATGACGGTGACTCCGAAGTTTGCACGGAAGAACACATCTATAGTGATCTGGGATTCGGGGTCGGGACTTATCGATATGATTCCGAGGGGAGGGTTGTGTTCCGGGAGTGGATTCATGATGTCGCAGATGTCAAAACTACACACGAGGAACTTACCGAGTGGACGACAGACCCGGAACTGCCGGGAATAACCGTGAAAATTGTTAAACTATACAGAACGGAATCCGACGGGGACCGTGAACCGGTCAGAGAAACGCGGTATCGGAAAATGCCGGTGACGTCCGACGATCTGTTCCGGAGTGTCTATGATCCCGTTACCGATCCCGACAACTTTTTCCGGGAATCCGGAAAGTATTACTATTATTTATGATAAATATTTTGAATATGACATGTCGGAAGGGCAGAAGGAGCCATCGGTAGAGACAACATTTTCCGAGAAGGGAATTATCAAAAAGCGGGTTGAGTACGAAGGGACAGGGGACAGTATCGCTCGGATGATCACGGAGTACGACGATCACGGAAATCCGTTAAAACGGTATTATGTAGCCCCGGACGGAATCGAATCGATCCGTGAGGAGTACGAATATACCTACCGCTGATCGTTACGGTCGAACCCGAAACAGTCAAAGGAGAAAAACGATGGGAAGGAAAGCAATCTCCGGTATTCTGCTGGCGCTTGTGATGGCGATGTCGCTTGCCGCCTGCGGGAAAGAGGAGCCGAAGGAGAAGACGCCGGAAGAGGTGAAGGAAAATATTCCTGTTCCGGTCAGTCACGATTACAGAAAATATACATATGAGAACGGAAACCGTGTCCTGGTACAATCCGGATCCGTGGAATATGACGAACAGGGAAGAATCCTTCATGCCCGCTATAATTTCGATCTGGACAAGGTAGTCGCATGCGCCATAGAGTATATCCCCGAATACGATGAACTCGGGAGAGTGGACACGGTGCAATACGAGACCATTCCGTTCAAATCCGAGATCGCCGTCAATGGAGACCTCGGTCTTTACCTCGGCGCCAAGTGGATTGACCATTTCACCTATCATCAGGAGACGACAATCGTGACTTCCCACGAAAACCAGTTCCTGTCCGAGGAGAGCAACGGTGTGGTCCGGTACGAGAATGAGGTCAGCTCCGACGGAGTGATACTCGGACGGAAACTCTTTTCGAACAACGATACGTTCGTGATCGCGGAATATGATGAGGAAGCCCAAAAGGTGATCTGGCACGATGACTACGATTTTTTCGGGTACGAACAAAGCACTATCGTGAAATACGAAGAGTACTATGACGCAGAGGGAAAACTGATCCGCGTCAAGGGCTTCCGGGGGGACACTCTGACGGTTGATCCCGATATGACCACAACGTATACGTATGACAGGCAGGGACGGCTCGAGGGGAACCAAAGCGTTGCCCTGGACGGAAAAGTCATCGGTACAATGAAGTATGACGGGCAGGGAAGGGTTATCTTCCGGGACAATCGGGAAAACCTCCCCAGATCGGTGTCCGCAGAGGAAGAGCACACGGTTTGGGAACTCGGCGGTGAGGCCGGAGGACGGCCCGGAAAAGTTGCGAAATGCTTTACCGTCGATGCCTCTGCCGGAGAGTCGGTACTCACCGGGGAAACCCGTTACCTGAAGAAAATGATCGATTACGCCAATACTCTTCTAGGCGTAGACGCAATTGACGACAAGCTGCTTTTCTTTGAAAACGGAAAATATTACTGCTACGAGCCGTACTACTCGTGCACCATCGACGGGGATGAGAAGACCGTGACCCGCGAAGCCGTATTTTCCGAAGACGGACGGATACAAAAGGAGTCGTATTTTGAACCGGTCAGCGAGGATTCCGAGCAACAGGTTTGGGTCACCCTGGAGTACGACGAGCACGAAAACATCCTGAAAAAATGGGTCCGGGCGGAGGACGGAACGGATGTCCTGACAGAGGAGTACGAATACGAGTATCACAAGAACCAGGCGACCGAGTAGCCGGAATTGACCGGCAGCGGCCGATGCGCATAAGGAGGAAACTATGAAGCAGTCGAAGCGCGTGCTTCGGTACGCGGAGGAACATTTTACGGAGGTTCACCACACGACCCTCAACCCGGAGGGACCGGGCGTGGTGCGGATCCACCTGATCCCGCCGAAGATCACGGACGGGGAGATCGGCGCCAGCGTCGCAATCCTGAACGGGCAGTTCGTCGTGCCCGTCAACGTCTCGTGGAGCATTCTTCTGACGGAGCTGATCGAGCAGGTCAACCGTTACAGCGGTCGGGAAATCTCGGAGGAGGACATGGATTCCATCGTCCGTGCGACCTACAAGGCGGCGGGGAAGGTCTTTCCCTTCGTCGGAAAATGGCGCTTCCGCAGGGACATTTTCCGTATTATGAATGCCTTTAAGCAGATTGCCTACGAGGAGGAGGTCACCGAGGAAATCGCCCATGTGCGGCTCGGCGACTACGCCCCGTTTATGAGTGCGCCCCACCGGATGGATCTGATGGTGAGCGCCATGACCAAGGAAGGGCACTGGCACTGCAACCAGCAGTGCGTGCATTGCTACGCCGCCGGTCAGACTCAGTCCTCGGAGGAGGAACTCAGCACGGAAGAGTGGAAGAAGATCATCGACCACTGCCGGGAGATCGGCGTTCCGCAGGTGACGTTCACCGGCGTGGAGCCCACGATGCGCGAGGATCTGGCGGAGCTGATCGAGTCCGCGCAATGGTTTGTCACCCGTCTGAATACCAACGGCATCAAGCTGACGCCGGAGTACTGCAAGAGTCTTCGGGAAGCGTCGCTGGACAGCGTGCAGATCACCTTTTACTCCCATGACGAGGCGGTGCACAACCGTCTGGTCGGCGCGCCTCACTGGAAGGACACGGTTGCCGGCATTGAGAATGCCATCGCGGCAGGCCTCAACGTGAGCGTCAACACGCCTCTCTGCACTCTGAACCGCGATTATGTCGAGACGCTTCGGTTCCTTCGGGAGAAGGGTGTCACCTACGTGACATGCTCCGGCCTGATCACCACGGGCAATGCGGCGAAGGAGGCGTCGGAAAATCTGCAGCTTACGAACGCCGAGGTTCGGAAAATCCTCGGCAGCGCCGTAGCATACTGCGCCGAGCAGGATATGGAGATCAGCTTCACTTCGCCCGGCTGGGTGGACGACGACTTCTGTCAGAGCCTCGGGATCAGCACGCCGAACTGCGGCGCCTGCCTGAGCAACATGGCGATCACCCCCGGCGGCAACGTCGTGCCGTGCCAGAGCTGGCTGTCGGATGCGCCTCTCGGGAACTTCCTTGCGGAAGAGTGGGAGTCCATCTGGGACAGCGAGACCTGCCGCGCCCGCCGCGATTTCTCTGCGGCAATGCGCTGCGAGTGCCCGCTCCGGATTATCCGGGCGGACGCTGCGAAAACAGCCGATGCGAGCAAGGAGGTGGAGCAGTGATGGATCGGAAGAGAAAGACTTTGATGCGCGGTGCACTGCTCGTTGCGGTGTTAGCGGCTTTGCTTGCGGGACTGGCTCATTTTACGAACCGGATCCATGCGGAAGCGAAGGGCGACCTGGATGAGATCCTGGATTATGAGATTACCGTGGATGTCAACGAGGACGCAACCCTGACCATGTTCTACCATATAGAATGGAAGGTTCTCGATTCGAAGTCCGAGGGACCTCTTGAGTGGGTGAAGATCGGTATCCCGAACAAGCACTATGTTTCGTATAAGGCGGTCTCGGACACGATCGATTCCATTAAATATATGTACGACAACGGAACGTATCTGCGGATCGATCTGGACCGTGACTACAAAGAGGGCGAGGTCGTCATCTTTGAGTTCGAGCTTCATCAGGATTACATGTATGAGATGAACGTGCCGGAAGAGGGAAAGTCACAGTATGTGTTTACCCCCGGCTGGTTCCCGGATTGCAAGGTCGACAAGCTGGTCATCCGCTGGAACATGGATAAGGCCGACAGTTTCAGCCCGGCATGCGAGATGGAAGACGGGTATTTTGTATGGACGACATCCCTTGCTAAGGATAAACGGTATGAGGTTAAGGTAACCTACCTCAACGATGCATTTTCCTTCAATTCCGAGACGGTTATCTCCAAATCCGGCGGCTTTAACGGCGGAGACAGCGGAGCGGGGGATGTTGTTTTTCTCATTCTCGGCATAATCTTCTTTTTTGCGATCATCTTCACCATCATCGGTCTTCCGCTTGCTTGTGCTCTGGCTTACAGCAAGAGTGCCAATCTGGGGACGACGACGGAGACGAAGATTACCCGCACGAAGATCGAGTACTATCCGTCCTGCCCGGCCTGCGGCGCCCCGCGCCCGGAGGGCAAGGACAACTGCGAGTTCTGCGGAAGAAGCTTCATTAAGAGTGAGGAGAAGATCGAAGAGAAGGATATCCCTGCCTCCGAGGCGGCGATCCGCAGCAAGACCGCGGACGGCACCTACCGCTACGAGTCCTCACCGAACACTTACCTGCGCGTCCACGTGATCAACGTGCCGCGTCCCCGCAGTTCTTCCACCACCCGCTCGCACCGATCGGGCGGCGGCTGCGCCCACAGCTCCTGCGCATGCGCCTGTGCGTGTGCCTGTGCCTGCGCCGGCGGCGGACGTGCCGGCTGCACCACCAAAGACTTCTACAACACCAATCTGAAACTCAGCTACCTGCATAAGCACAATAAATGACGCCATGTCCGCAGGGGAACCGGATATCGATGGCCAAGTACAGCCGTCGGACGGCTCCAGTCGACTAAGCAATCCCTGCACTCTCATAACCAGACCGTTTCTGCGGAACTCGCTTCGCTCAAACAGTCCTCGAAACGGCCTAATCGAGTTTGCGATTGCAAGTCGACTTCTCGGTGAGCGCCGCTCACCGAGAATACCGCATGCCCTCCGGCTGCACTTGCCATGATGTCCGCCCGCGGACATGGCTGATTACTCGGCTTTTGCGGAGCCTGAGTCGAACAATTGCTCTCGCGCACAGCCGACCTGCCAATCGCTTAGGGCAGGAATCCGCAGGTGCAGGGTATTTTCCGTAAAATTCTGCTTGACATTGGACAGGTGCTTTACTATAATCTAACTTGCGCGCTTTTGGGCACTTCTATTTGTGTGCCCGAAAAAACGCAAGTTTTTCTTTGCAGTTTTTCTGCAGTATGCAACCACACATTTCTGTATCACAGAAGAAACAAATCTGAACAGGAGGTAATAGGATGCCTACATTTAACCAGTTAGTACGCAAGGGTCGTGAAGTTCACGCGACCAAGTCCACCGCTCCGGCTCTCCAGAGAGGTTTCAACTCCCTGAAGAAGAAGGCTACGGATGTTTCCGCTCCTCAGAAGCGTGGCGTATGTACAGCAGTTCGTACCGCAACCCCGAAGAAGCCTAACTCGGCTCTCCGTAAGATTGCCCGTGTACGTCTCAGTAACGGTATGGAAGTTACGAGCTATATTCCGGGTGAAGGACACAACCTTCAGGAGCATAGCGTTGTTCTGATCCGTGGCGGTCGTGTTAAGGACCTTCCCGGTACCCGTTATCACATCATCCGCGGTACGCTGGATACCGCCGGCGTAGCTAAGAGACGCCAGGCTCGTTCCAAGTACGGCGCAAAGCGTCCGAAGGACGCAAAGAAGTAATCGTCGGGCAACCGATGATCGTGTTCCGGGCAGCGTAACGCTGTGCGGACAAGTACAATAGCACAACAGGAAATTTTCATTACTTAAAATGCAGGCTGAATTTTCCGAGAGCGGATTCCCCGTTCCTGTCGCAGAGTTTTGTGGTTGCAGATGCGAGTGAAAATACAAGCGAGCATGAACACAGTAATGTGAGTACCGTTGAATTAATCCAACCGGAGACGAAGGTTTCCGGGAATAATTAAGGAGGGAAGTAACGTGCCACGTAAAGGACATATTCAGAAAAGAGACGTTCTGGCGGATCCGGTTTACAACAGCAAGGTTGTAACCAAGCTGATCAACAATGTAATGCTTGACGGCAAGAAGGGAACCGCACAGAAGATCGTTTACGGCGCATTTGAGCAGGTTTCGTCCAAGAGCGGCAAGGAAGCCATGGAAGTCTTCGAAGCTGCCATGAACAACCTTATGCCTCTTTTGGAGGTAAAGGCTCGCCGTATCGGCGGTGCTACCTATCAGGTACCCGTAGACGTGAGACCGGAGAGAAGACAGGCTCTTGCTCTTCGCTGGCTGACCATGTTCTCTCGCAAGAGAAGTGAGAAGACGATGGTTGACCGTCTCGCAAACGAGATCCTTGACGCATCCAACAACACCGGTAATGCAGTCAAGAGAAAAGAAGATATGCACAAGATGGCAGAGGCGAACAAGGCATTTTCCCATTATCGTTGGTAATGCCCGCTGCGGTCTTATGAAGTTAGGAGGACAAATCTTTGGCTGGAAGAGAATACCCGCTTGAGAGAACCCGTAATATCGGTATCATGGCTCACATCGATGCCGGTAAGACGACACTCACCGAGCGTATCCTGT
>JAGCVY010000016.1 GCA_017962105.1 Lachnospiraceae bacterium | reverse complement strand
CTGCACTGACATTCCATTTATGTCCCTTTGCTGCTTCGCCTACAGTACCGCAAACCGTACATTTCTTAGCTGCAGTACAAGTAGCTGCCGAGCGGTCCCAAGTATGCTTGCCGGTTGCCGGAATCGTTCCGTTTCCGTTCGGATTGCCGGCACCACAGCGCGAGCACTTTGTCTCATAGGTTCCTGTAGTTCCGCAGGTTGCTGCCTTGGTCGTGACCTGCTTATAATTATGACCGAGTTTAGTAATAGTCTCGGTCTTGGTCTGACCACACACGGAACACTTATACGATTTCGAACCATTCGCCGTACAGGTGGCATTTTTCGTGCTGGTTACTGTCCATGTGTGCTTTCCGGTTGCCGGAATGGACCCGTTACCGTTCGGGTTGCCGGCGCCGCACTTGGAACACTTAGTTTCATACGTGCCCGCTTTACCACATGTCGGCTCTTTCGTCCGAACTGTTGTCCAGGAATGATTGCATGCTGCCTGCTTTTTAGCTAGACTTTTACTAATGCTTGACGCGGAAGCAATGCCGTTTTTCTCATTCTTCTCATATTCATGTTCGCAGGATACGTCATCGCACCCTGCATGTTCCTCCTGATGATTCACATCAGCAAGTGTATGTTCATGATCCCCACACTCTGAATAAACTCCTTCTGCCGTGGCGGCCCATGCCGGCGTAATGGTACTGAAAACCATCATGACCATCAGCACTAAGCCAAGAAACTGTTTTGCTTTCCCCTTCACGTTCTTACCTCCGTAAAATAATATATTTTCCGCAAACGTACGGAATGGTTCATTATATCATGTAACAAGTTTTAAAGTCTATAGGATTTGACATTATAATTAATGTTTTTGTGTATACTGAAACACCTGATTAATAGGTAAAATCATGCAAGAATAACATTATACCGTAATGGTTCTCCAGCACATTATTTATCAACACGTCCCTAAAAGAAGAAGAGACGTCCCAATTACTTGGGTACGCCTCATTCTTAATTTTCTTTCAGTTTTGTGACTTCTCTATCCCAAGACTTGGGTCTAGTAGTCGAATGCAACGGTTACCATCACTCCGCGAGTTATCTTTAGGGCATTTCCATCAAAGCTCCACAACAAAATCACATTAATTGATTGGATATGTTGCTCTGTAGATCTTTTCAATTACATTAGGGAACGAATTCTTTATGTTGGAGCTAAAGTAGTGTCCTTTGTCAATCTTATCATAGAACCTCGCCAGTCTTAAATCATTATCCCCAAATGGATCAAGATCCTTGGATATCTTTTCTGAATACTCAATGTCTTTACTTAAATCTGTAACGATCAACACAAATGCGTCAATTCCAGCACACAGTCTCTCACCAAATTTTTCTCCATGGTTTTTCTTCAGTTTTTCAATTGCTGTAAATCTTGAAGAGAGCCCATTGAGTATCGCTGTCCCTATTTTCTTATCTACTTTTTGATTGATTTTATCTACCAACTTTAACAATTCGTCGGAGTGTTTTATCTCCCCTTTAATAGCACTGGCAATTAGATTTAGGCCATCAATAATATCATATTTGCTTCCCGTAATTGCTTTTTCAACAACTTTTTCAATTTCCGTATCTACGCTCACAATAAACGCCTCTGCAAGCAACACATCAGCAAATGCCTCTGTTTCCGAACCGACATCTCGTATTAATTCATACAACTTCGACTTAACTTCCGAGCTAGTGATTCTAATTGCAGTGTCAATCTCTTTCGTAAAAATCGCATTGGACATTTCTTTTATTTGATATGCCAAATCACCAACGGAACTGGCGATATCAACTCCGGCAACAACCCACTTTACGTACGGAATTTGTTTTAATGCAAAATTCACTCCGTCTGCAACTACCGCCCCGAGTCTCGCTTGATCATTGTCTAGATATTTGATTAATATTTCGTCCTTAATATAATCCATGTATTGATAACTATCCACGAATCCGGTGACATCCCAACCTCCCTTCGAGGAATTGTAGTCAATAATCAAAACATGCGAGACCATAAGAACATCGCAATCGTCTCGGTATCTCTCTTTCATTTCGGTGTTGATAACAAAATAGCAATGATCATTGATTTTTTCCCACTCACGTGATTCATACTCCGTTAGGAAATAGAAGTCCGGCATTATCTTTTTCCCGTACTTCGACTGCAGCTCATCTTTCCAATGATTTACAATGGCAGGCCTCCACCGAGCATGCAACTCAAGAACATTTTCACAAGTATATTTTTCATAGTTCGTGTTTGTAATCTCTATAGAACCTGCCATCCAGCCATCGAAAGTATATCCGGTTCGGTTCGGTATTTTATCACTCAAGCGAAAGTCCTTTACATTATCGTAACGGACAACTCCCTCGGGACCTCCTTCTCCTCCCATGGAGTTATAAATTACCATCAATCCGTTTTCGGGCGCAGCCCATCTTTTATAGCAGGAGTACACATCAAGATTATTGTCCAAGGCCATCCCGCGATTCTTTTCAGCAGTAATTATTTGATCAGGAGATATATCACACGGACTTCCGTCTGGATCCTCAAGTGTCCATCCCAGGAACGTGTACCCATCCTTATTGATAAAGCTGATTTTTTTGCTGTCAAAGCATAATTTTGTATTGGGATCATCAACATCTTCTTGATAAACAACGCTGCTATCAAACCCATAGTGGTAAGTTATCATCAACTCCTTTTTCTTCCAAAGCGCGGTGATTTTAATTCCCTTTTTCGGAATGAACACGGAATCGTGTAACCCCTTCGCCTCATATAGCCCCTCATAGGCTGCTTCGAAGGCTAACAATTCGTACCCGGGTCGATCCGGAAGAAGTTTTTGCAGTTCTTCTGTAGGCACCTTATCTCCAGCGATATATTTTTCTGACAAATCGATTGGTTTGAGATTGTCAAATCCGGGATCCAAATATATAGGTGTCTTCTCTTCCTGCGTCCAACAGGCAACCAAATAGTATATCGATGCTCCTTTTCCGGTATGTTTAGGGATAGTAATGGTTTCTAAAGGCTTATGTCTTTTCCCATCGCCTCCCTTTTCAGTCCACAATTCCCAGCCGTCAAAAACCCAGCCTTTTCGCTGTATATCATATTTCGGAATCGTAAGAGTCCCGCCATTTGTGAACTTAACCATACTGGGAGCTCCACTACCCTTGTTAGGATGGTAGACAACGTAAGTTTCACCGCCGCTTTGCACTGTCTCATCTAACAAATAGAAGCTATATAATTTTATCGTTCGATTATTAAACGGAAGTTCGCTTACGTAAGTTCCCAGTTCAAATAACGTCTCTCCCACACCTTTACTTGTCCACATTTGATCACTGGAATTAAATTCGTTTGTCTTTCCGACAGTCCACCCCAGGAAAGTCGTACCGGAAAGGTGCGCCACGGTACTTTTTACCATTTTACGCTCGTCCCTGCAATACTCCTGCGGATCTGCTAAAAGTTCGCCGGTAATCCCGTCATAGTATTCAACAATGTAAGACAAAGGTTCCCAATCCGCACGAAGAACTATCGGCTCCGTCTCCCCAGGGAGATTATATCCTGCATCGTAGGTTTCATTTTCCGGATTATCGGATCGTATCCATCCCCGGAAAAGATACCCGTCTCTCTCCGGACAAGGAAGGGTGTAGGTTTCCTCCTTTACGGTAATCTCCTCCTTTTTTTCTTCACCCTTTTCTTCATAATCATAATCCAGGATCAACTGCCAAGGCTGAAAATCCCAACCCGTTTCAGCAATAAGATAGATCCTGTCACCAAAAGCTTTTCGTGTGCTTACATCTTTTTCAGGCTCGGTTCTTTTCTTATCCTGTTCAATTTTGGTTGTGCCATCAGCTTGTCGTCTTTCGACCTCCGGCCCGTCCCATATCCAGTATTTAAAAGTATATAAATCATTCGGGCTGCTAGCTTTGGGGAATCTAAACGTGCTTCCGGTTATAAACTTAACATTAACAGATTCAGCTACAGAATTGTATAGGATAAGCGCACGGCCATCCCGCACTTTTTCATATACCGGATATAACAGCCAATCTTCGCCATCTGCTATACATTCTGAATGAACCCCATATTTATACTTCGTCTCGATGAATTGGATGTTATGGATATCCTCCTTGGAATCCCATTTTTTCCATCCGACGAGTTTAAATCCTTCTAATGCCAACTGAGGAAGTTCCTCTACGCCCAAGGTTGTATATATATGAGACATGGTTTCAACCGCCACAGGCTCGTGCCGGATCGGATCATAGTATGTAACTCTTCCCCTTTCTTTCCATTGCGCAAACAGCGTTACATTGCCTTCATCATATCCTGCATAATTACAACCCTTGTCCCTATCTTTGTAGGTCACATTTCCACCATTAGGAGCTGTTCCCCATCTGTAGAATCCTTCTCCCCCATCAAACTCTACTTTGGGAAGTTCCTCCTCTTTATCATACTCATATGTTTCCGGGTTCATGCTCCCTTCTTTACTGCCGTTTCCATCAAAGAACACCATATATTGATTAGCATATCCCCATCTAGGGTAAAGGATTATCTTTTCCTTCGTGTTAACTATCGTATTGGGAGTATAATATGTACCGTCCACTGCTTGCCATACCAGTATTTTTTCATTTTTCGGATTGACAACCCAAGGGAAAATATCCCCGAACGGTTCCCCATAATGGACATAATCCGCCTTTGGCGCCGAAACGGTTTCTCTATGATACTGATAACTCGAAGTAGCAAAGAATACCTCTACTCGCTCCGCCTCGTAATGAGCATACAAGGCAGTGATATCCTCTTGAACAGGATCACCATCAGTAATCTGTATCCCGTCTTCAGGTTCTGTGAACCATCCGAGGAATTCCCTATCTCCGTATTTCGAAGGCGCTTCAGGGAGCTCATAGGTTTCCCCTATGCAATAGGATTTTTGGATAGGTTTCTCTTTATCGTCACCCTTATTCTCATAAAAATCCACAGTAATCACACGTCCCGGCTGAACAACTTCCAAAATGGCTGTTTCCCCGGAATTGTCATCTTCAAACTCTATATGGCCAACTCTGGCATCATCATTCTCATTTTCGTCTACTTCAATGATGAAGGTATATTTACTATTCTCAGATGCACTTACTTTACACCATGTCGCATCGCTCTGAATGGTATACTTTATGTTAACAGGCATGGAGCAATGACGCACCACAACCATATCAAAATCAGCTAATCGGGAAGTAAATTTCAACACGGACGGATTTACTTCAAAGTGCAACTCATCATCGTCCTCCACCGGGACATCCATTTCCTGTTGTCCGGATGCATCTTGCTGCTGTGGCTTCGGCACAGGTTTAGGCTTCGGCGTATCATCAGCTTTAGCATCTAGATCAAACCCAAGATCTGGCAGCTCAGGCGTAGGTCTGTTCCCTTTTTCTTCTCCAATAGACGGTTTAGGCGGTTCGGTTGGTGATTCCGGGCTTTTGCTCGGTACCGTATCAGTAGCCCTATGAATTATTTCCATTTCTTCAGGACAACCGGCCAACGTAACAGTAATTACAATAGTTTTCTTTGTTTTGGTATCCTTCACGATTACAGCTACTGTTTGCGCGCTCTGAAGGTATACCGGATTGACAGTGAAGGTAATCTTATTCCCTTTGACCGTGTAATTCAGCCATTCAGGTTTTTTCCCATCTTTGGTTTCAAAATCAACAGAAATATTTCCCTGAACTCCACTGAATGATACCTCTTCTTGGATTTGTTCCCCTTGTTTATCTTTCCCCGTGTAGGGAAAAGATACAGAAGTTCTGCTAGCCTTTAATTTCGGTGTCGGCGTAGGCGTAGGCGTCGCTGTCAATGCGGGAATCTTCTTTTTCCCTTCCATTTCCGCACCGCAACGCGAACAAACCACGACCGTATATCCGTCAACACCCACGGCCGGGGTCACAGTCCTTACTTGCCCTTGCACAAGATGACCAAGAGCAGGTATGGTGGCCTCTTCGCTTTCTCCACAACGCGAACAAATACGACACTTCGTTCCCGGTGTTTTGCATCCTGGTTCCTCTTTGGTTTTCCAATCTCCCCATTTATGGCTTGCTTTTATTACGGTGCGGGACCCCACTTCCGCTCCGCATCGGTAACACTTCGGAACAGTATACCCATCCTCGGTACAGGTCGGATCCTTTCGGATAATCTCACCGTTGCTCTTATGCCCCAGCTTGGTTTCTATACCGTCTTCTCTTTCGCCACATGCTTTACAGATGCGATACTTTGTACCGTCTTTTATACACGTAGCCGGTGTACCGATCTCCCACTTATCCCAATCATGGCCTTTAGCCGGGATAACGGTGCGGGATCCAAGCTCTTTACCGCAACGGGAACACTTTGGAACGGTATAGCCATCCTCCGTACAGGTCGCAGCTTTCGTTATGGTCTGGCCATCATTTTTATGACCCAATTTGCTTATCGTCTGGGTCTGTTTCGCAGAGCATTTCGTACAGGTTCGGGTTTGGGTTCCTGTCGTTTCGCATCCTGCATTTTTCGTAGTCTTCCATGATCCCCAATTATGGGTACATGTTGTCGGGGTTTCAGGTATTTCAGCTGGTGGTACAGTTGGCGAGTTAGTGGGTCCTTGGGGCGTAGCTCCGGCGTTCTGATTTATCGTTACCCGTACGCTCTTTCCGCTTCCGGTATCGGTGATATCCAGATACCCTGTGCGGGCAGCTCCATCGTTTGCTTTAACTTCAATGCTGACAGTTCCGCCGCTGACTGTCGCGACGAACCACATGTCACCATTCACCCGGTCTGCACGGAGAGTTCCGACTTTACCGGATGTCTGAACCGTAGTGGTACCGCCGTTGGCACCAAAAGAAACGCTGGAGGGGCTTGCCTCCAGTTTCGGAGTAGGTGTGTTCGTTGCCTTCGGCTTCGGTGTGTTCGTCGCCTTGGGCTTCGGTGTGTTCGTCGGTTTCGGTGTGTTGGTCGGGGTCGGTTTCGCGGACTGCATGATCTTAAGCGTCCACGTCTTGCTTCCCTCCTTGAACTCAACATTTCCGTCCCGCTTGCTGTAGTTCGAATTGGACGAGATCTTTACGGAAAATGTCGTAGAGTACTGGTTTTTCGAAACCGTTACCCAGGAAGGCTTACTCTTCACGGTGGCACTTGTGGTTGCGTCGTACAGGAGCACGCTGAGGGATTTTCCGTCGGAACTGATTACTCTTGATTCCGACTGGCCCTGTCTAATGTTCACATCCGCCGCATACGCCGTCTTCGGCTGGATCACAAACAACTCCAGCACGAGCATGATGCTCAACATCGCCGCTACAAACCGCTTGTTCTTCACCTTAAGCATTTTCCGATCTCCTTTGAAAAATTTACCCTGAAAAGCAAAATTCGGCTGCAATAACACACGTATTGCAACCGAACTATCGTAGTGATCAACTGGTCTATGCCACACCCCAATGTCACAGTAGACTTCTAGTTTTGCGTCTCTGCGTTTCCACAGATTTGCCCCTTGTTTGATTATCCCTAAAAGCATTAAAAGCCTTTAAAGAATAATAGCATATGACAAAGGGGAATGCAACGGTTTTTCCCTCACTCGGTGAGATATCTTTTGAGCATTACCATGGCGTGCGCTCTGGGGTAGAGGTAGCCGATTTTTTCGCAGGACCGAATGAACCAGTCGGGGATTCCGGCGCGGTCCATGACCCACAGCTGCTCGCCCTTCCAGCCGCGGCGGTTGATTTTGCCCATGCGCACGTCCTCGGCGATCTGGAAGGCGCAGGACGTGGATACGCCGTGGTTCACGAGGTACTCGTAGACGTCCTCGCGGGTGGCAATCAACTCGGAAAATGGAGCCACTCCGTCCTTGAGCAGTTTCTCGGCGTTGTCCGTCCAGGCGCCGGTGCTGTTGATGAAGCCGTAGCATTTGACGAAATCGCCGAAGGTCTTAGGCTCGCAGGTCAGGAACACCGGATGATCCAGCATGGCCTGCACGTACTCCTCCTCGTCCTCGAAGACCGCAAGGGTCTGCTCGTAGGGTGCAAACCAGTCGGGAAGACGGTCGAGAAGCTCCGGCGTCACCACCATGTCAAAGGAAGGCTTGCGGTCCCCGTAGATGCCGAAGAAAAACTCGGGATAGAGCCGCGGCGTGGAGTTCATCGGATCGATGTCGCTCAGGCCGATGGCGTAGGCTACCAACGAGGAACCGATGGTTCCGCGGAGGCAGAACTCCTCGGGCTTTGCCTTGGTCTCCTGCAGCGCATTCAATACCGTGAGGTATCCGGCCGCCGTGCCCTGATGCTTGACGATCTCCAGCTCCTCCTCGCGGCGCACGAGAGCCTGACGCTTCTGCTCGCCGCTGTAGCGGCTGGCGATGCCCGAGAGGGTCAGTTTCCGAAGGATGTTGTCCGCGTCCTCGATGTAGGGAAATGCATTGGTATTAGCGTAAGTATTTGTATTGTTTGTGTATGTTTTTGTGTTGACTGCCTGCATGGTTTTACCTCCTCACCCCGGGGGTTCTGTCCCCCGCTTCCGAGGTAATAGTATAAAATTATGTGTCCAATAACCACCCCAGTCCAATTTGGGGAGGAGCATAAAATGAGGCACCACATGTAGTGATGCCGCTCATTTTCCGTCTCATTTCCTCCGGTACAACTTGGCCGGCCGGTGCCCTGCGCCCTGAGTGTACTCGTCCGTTTCCACCACGTACTCGCTGACCTTTCGGCGGAAGTTCGCCGGCAGGATCTGGATGTTCATGATGGTCTCCTGCACCCGCTGCAGCGCGGTGAGTGTGAACCTCTCCGGCAGGAAATCAAACAGCGTGTCGTAGTTCCGCGCGCCCTCCCGGAGTGCGGTCAGCGCCGTGGCGATGATCCTCGCGTGGTCAAATGCGAGTCCGCCGCTGTCCCCGATCCGGAACTGGGTCCGCCCGAACCGTGTCTCCTCCTCATAGAGCGTCGCCTTCAGCTCCGTCTGTTCGTAAGTAAGCGTCAGTAGGCTTGTCGCGTCGGACTGACGGTCGAAGCTGATGTCGAACCACTGGGCGTCCGACGCATCATCACCGCCCACCTGCCGCACCGACTCCTCGCTGATGATGGAGGCAAATGCGTGCGAGATGATCCACCCCCTCGGGTCTCTCCCCGGCTCGCTGAACACCCCGACAGGCATCAGGGAAACCGGCGTCACGTTGGCCTCGTCCGTGATCTCCCGGTACGCACATTCCTCCACGGTCTCGTCGGGCTTAAGAAAGCCCCCGGGCAGCGCCCAACAGTCCCGGAAGGGGTGGGATCCGCGCTTTACCAGAAGGATGGAGAGTTTGTTGGCCGAGTCCATCTTGTAGTTCTCATTTTCCTCCGAGCGGATCATGAACGCGACGATGTCCGCCGTCACGGAGGGCCTCGGGTACTTGGTTATGTCGTATTGTGAGAGGTACTCGCTCTCGGTTGCCTGCTGTTTCTTCATGCTACTGATAATCCCTTCTATCGCAAACCCCTATTGCTCTTCGCCGAGCAGCTTCTGAACCGCTGCCACCGCCTGCTCATACCGCTCCATGTAATCCCCGTGAATGCAGGTAAAATCCCGCCTGTGGGTCCGCAGCAGCTCCTTGATCTTATTGCTGTAATACTCGCGGTTATCGCGGATCTCCGTGCTCCGGTTACCGTCCAGATAGAACTCCACATCGGGCTCCAAAAAGAGGATCAGATCGTACCGGTTCAGCCCGTCAATTGCATCCGCCAGTACCCGGTTCTTCTCGATCCGCGGGTCGTCCCCGTCCAGAAAATCCATGAAGAACCGCGTGATCAAAGCATCCGTGTCCACGAACAAAACCTTGCTTCCGCGCCCCTGCGCCTCGATCTCGTTGAGCTTGTGCCGAAGCAGTATCTCCGTGTAATCCTCGGGGAGCATCAGCTCGTCCGTGCCGCTTTTCTCCGACAGCTCCCGCCCGGCCTCATCGATGTACTCGGCGTTAAACCTGTGCGCCAGACTTATTGTGAGAGTGCTCTTGCCGGTGCTCTCCCCGCCCATCAGCAGCACCTTCTTCGTGTAGTACGGCCGCGCCACCTGCGGGATCCAGTCCCAGTGCGCGTAGGGATTTGCGCGAAGCTCCGTGGAGCTGATCCCATTTCTCGGGAAAATGTACAGCTCGCTCTCGGGGTAGCACACGTTCCAGAAACTGTCCTTCCCGTAGTCGCTCCCGCAGAACACCACGTCGATCGGCTTGCCGATGCGCGCCTTGACCTCGTCCGCATCCTTCTGCCAGTACTCCTGCGTGTACTCCGCCTTGGTCGTCGTATCGTCATGGATTGTCAGAATTGTCACGTTGCCGATGTGCTTCGTCAACTGGTACAGCCAGCGGTACCGGATCCGCTCATCGATCTCGCCCCGCTTCTCGCTGACGCTTAAGACAATATACAATTCCCTGCACAGTGCCGCTGCCTTCAGGATGCAGTCCACGTGCCCGATATGAAGCGGATTGAAGCATCCGCCGTACATTCCAACGTTGTACATATTTGCCTCCTGCTCTGTCCTCATTTTCCGAATTACGATGCGTCTTCGACGTCAGCCCGCTTCCTGCCGGACGTCCTCCGGTGCGCCGTCCCCCGGCCTGGTGTCCGCCGCTTCCCGCTCATTCCGGTTCGCCTCACGGTACCACCGCACAAACATGATCACCGCATTCACAAGGTAAATGCTCCACATCGCGAGGGTCGCGATGGTCTCGCCGCCTCTCGCAAAATCCACGCCCCACATGATGACCGTGACGATGTCCACGACAATCCACAGGACCCACTGTTCCATCAGTCTCCACACGGACAGGATCTGCGCCACAACCGACACCACCGTGCTCATGCTGTCCACGTAGGGAAGGTTGCCGCCAAGTGCCGCCAGAACAAGCCCGTACCCGACGATCGCAAGGCCCGTCAGCGCGTAGACCATAAGCCCCTTGCGAAGCTTCAGGCGCTTCTTCACGACCTCGCCGGTCTCGTCGTTCATGTGCTTCTTCCACAGCACCCAGCCGACCACGTTCATCGGCAGGTAGTACAGGAGGTTCAGCATCACCTCGCCGTAGTATTTGGCGGAAAATGCAACCACCGCGTACAGTATCGAGTTGACCGTTCCGAACAGAAACGACGAGCGCTTGCCCTTGCCGGTCAGGATCACGCACCACACGCCGGTGAGCGCCATGATGAGTCCCAACGCGTTCTCTCCCCAGTAGATGGACAGCCCGAGGATCACCGCCGTCGCAACCACCATCCAAAGGATCTCCCACTTCTTCCAACCGGTCAGTTCGCTCTTGATAAATTTCCGCAGTTTCGTCATCGCTTTCTCCTCCCTTTGATTTTTTACGCGCAGCTCAGGCAGTAATTTCTCCCCCGAGGAGCTTTTCTTTCATGCAATTATTCCGCCGCCGGCAGGACTTCTCATATGATTATTTCACCCCCGAAACCATCTCTGAGATGATTGTCCGCATCGTACACGAGTCCTCTCGAATACCCGTAGGGGCAAATCTTCGTACTACGGCCGTAGAATTGTGTAATTTCGCCTGTTTTCGTCACATACACACCGTCGCTGCAGTGGCAGTATTCGTAGTCAAAATATCCTCTTGTAAACAAAAGCGCAGGGTCATTTTCCGAAATAATTTCCTCGTAGGGGATGGTCTTTCCCGCCGCATATTCGTTCACCGGCGAGCAGACGATGAATCCGACCTTCGGCACCCCGACTTCCCCGGCGTACTCGAGAAACCGATGGGCTTCCCCGGGCGAGTTGATGCCGTCCTTAAGGAGCACGCAGTTGAACACCCACAGGTTTTTGTACGGGACGCTCCCGACAATCTCGCGGATTTCCTCCGTCCCCGGGATTGCCTCGCTTCCGAACAGCCGGCGGTTCACCGCGTCGTCATAGTGGTGGCGGCTGATATGGATCGTCTCCAGGTGGACCAGGTCCTTGATCTCGTGAAACCGCCGCAGCCCGATCCCGTTACTGGCGATCGCCATCTCGATGTCGTACCCGAAGATCTCGTAGACGATGCTCACGACCTCGTTGAGAAGCCCGACGTCGGCAAATGGCTCGCCTCCCGTGATCTTCACTCCCCTCACGACTTCCTCGTCCTTCAGCCTGCGAAGCACCGCCGCCAGCTTCTCCGTGTCGATCCGCTTCCGGCATTTGGTCTCCGTCGCGCAGCAGAACCGGCAGTCCGCCGGGCAGTACGAGACGGGGGTGATGGAAAGCTGAAGCTTGATATTCTCCGGCTTCGGGCGGTAGTTGACGCCATCCGTGGAGCAGATATAATTCTTCACCCGGACCGGCTTGCCGAGGATGTTGATAACCCTCGTCCGGTCAGGGGCGGATGATGTGATGTTTCTTATATTCCCGGAATACATTTTGAATCTCCCTCTCATCGGTCAGCGGCCGCCCGAGCAGATCGCAGGGGCACACCTCAGCGCGGACATAGTCGAGTTCCCGGTCCGACAAGTCTCCGGCTCCCAGGCAGCATCTCGCGTACATCGTGTACGCCTCCCCCTTGACTTCCACGGGGATCAGCTCCTGCCAGAAATGAAGCCCGAGGCTGTACTCGCCCACCACGTAGACCAGGCCGTTTTCCCGCCGGTTCTGCGCCGTGTCAAACATCAGAACCATGCTCTTCATGGTCCGTATATAAACTTCCTTCTTATGCTCGTCGTTGGCCTTCTCCGTCTTCGGATCCGGCGCTGGAAATCCGTCAAAGCGGATGTTTGCAAGAGCCTCCGCCTCGTCATCAATCTGCTTCCACCGTTTCGGAAAGAACACATTTTTCAGATCTTCGAAGACTCCGACCTTCTGATCATTACCGCAGTAATTCTGCTGCGTCTTAAAGAGCCGCGTGATATCCTGAGGCATCCGGTGCGTCTTGCCAAGCCCGAATATCCTCTCCCGGAGCATAAAGTTTCTTCCGATCTTCGGAATCTTCAGGGCCATATACCGCGTATCTCCGTCGCTCACGCAATTCGTCAGGAGCCGTTCGTATTCTTCCTCTGTGTAAATCAGGATCTGATACACCGTCGTCAGATTATCGCAAAAGTAAAATGTCAGATCGTCGATCCGTTCCACCGAGTGCGCCAGGATCACTTTCTCCAGGTTGGCGCAGGCATTGAACGCGTCATATCGGATCACCCGGATTCCCTCCGAAATCCGAACCTTTCGAAGAACCCTTCGTCCGGAAAATGCCCCTCTTCCGATACTGTGGATCCTCATCCCGCCGAGCACCGCCGGCACGGTGATGCTCGCCTCATTTCCGATATAGGCAAGAAGTACTCCGTCTGCCGCAAGGAAATTTTCATCGATATATTCAGCCATAGTCCGCACCCTCTCTTCCGTCTTAGCACCGGGACTGCCACTCCTCCAGCTCCTTGCGTTTGCGCTCCTCGGCGTCGCGGACGGCGATGTGGATAGTATCTTCGTCCAGCATATCGGTCTTTTGGGCCGCATCAATGATCTCCCGATCATTTCCGATCATGGAGCGAACCAGCTCCACCAGGTCCTTCGGAGTATTCTGTCCGATCAGGATGTCCATCAGATCCCTCAGGATCATATCCACGCTTTTGCGATTGGCATCCTCACCCTGAAAGATTTTCGTCAGGAATTCCATCAATTTGTCTCTCTCCATGTCTCCGCCTCCTTCTTGATCAACGAATTGTCAAATTGTCAAAGCTGTTTCGATTGTTCTAATTGTTCCTACTGTTGTGACTGCTTCAACTGTTATAACAATTCCTGTTCTCTCTTATTTTCACTTTGATAATATCACACGGATATTATGATGTCAACTATTTTTCCTGCATGCCCAATACATATTTTGTGTGGTCAGGGCATAGCTCAACAACACACAAAAAAGAGCCCCTGCAGGGGCAATGCTGTCCGATGGACGACACCGCCTGCGAGGCTCCCTCATTTTCCGTCTTATCACTTGTCTAAATTGTAATTACTTCCTGCACAGCTCCCAGAACGCGACGGCTGAGGATGCAGCAACGTTTAGGGAATCCACGCCGCTCTCCATCGGGATGATGACCACATGGTCGCTCCCCGCAAGGGTCTCCTCGCTGATGCCGTCCGCCTCGTTGCCGAAGACGATGGCACGCTTTCCGGTCTTGGGAATCGCCGGATCCCCGAGGGATTTCGCATCCTCCCGAAGGGCCATGGAGATCACGGTATAGCCTGCGTCATGAAGCGTTGCAGGCACGTTGGACCCTGTGGGCAGATACGCCCAGGGCAGCTGCAGTACCGTCCCCATGGAAACCCGGGTCGCCCTGCGGTACAGCGGGTTGGTGGAGCCGTGGGTCATCAGGACGGCGTCCACCCCGAGCGCCGCTGCGGAGCGGAAGATCGCCCCGAGGTTCGTAGGGTTGACCACTTCCTCCAGTACGGCGATGCACTCGGAATTGGCCAAAATCTCCGTGTAGGCCGGCTGCACCGGCCGCTCAAAGGCTGCAAGGACGCCCCTTGTCAGGTTAAAGCCGGTGGTCTTGTTGATCTCGTCGAGCTCCGCCGTGTAGATGGGGACATCGCCCGACAGCTCGATAATGGGCTGCAGCTCGTCCCTCTGCAGCGCACCGGTCTCCACGAACAGGGAGAGAGGCCGTATGCCGTGTCGCAGCGCCCGCTCGATCACCATCGGCGTCTCAGCAACGAACACGCCGCTCTTCGGCTCATTGTAATGCAAAAGCTGCGGCTCGTTGTACTGAATGTACACGGCGACCCGCTCATCGTTTATGCTCTCAATCGGACAGATCCGGGTATTCATCGCAGCGCCTCAAACGGTGTAATCAAAGCAGCTTCTCTGGGACGTGAATGGGCGCACCTTCGTGGTGGCTACCGCCACGTGCTCCGGATGAACAGTGTAGCCCGAGAGTGCCGCCTCATTCTCAAAGGTGGAGTCCAGGATCAGATCGGCGTTGGAGCTCGCAAGTCCCTCGGTGTAAACCTTGATCTCGACAAGCCCGGGGATTTTCCCCGCAAGGCCCTCAAGACCTTCCTTGATCCCCTTCTTGATCTCCGCCTTCTCCGCATCGGAATACTCCGGTTTCAGGTTCCATACTATGACATGTTTTACCATCGTGAATGCTCCTTTCCCAAGCCTCAACTTTCCTCTGATTGTACCACAGCCGACGGGAATCCGCCACAAGAAAAAAGCGGGGATTTGCCGCGGAAGCAGAAAAACGGCGGTGCCTTTTCAGACACCGCCCTTGGTTTTTTGTTCATGAGTAAATCCCACTCGAACTTTGCGTTATCAGCATTGCCACTGCGTTCTACTCTTGTAGAATCCTACGCGTTCCCGCCGATTTCCGACGAATCGGACTCATTTTTCGTCATCGTCCTCATCTTCGTCGTCTTCGTCTTCGTCGAGGTCATCTTCCTCTTCCTCGTCTTCTTCGAAGTCCTCATCGTCCTCGAGTTCTTCGTCTTCGTCGAAGTCTTCGTCCTCGTCGTCCTCGTCGTCGCCGCGACATTCAAGGATTGCGCCTGAGAGGTTAATCATCATTCCGTTGGCTGCGAGCTCCACGAGTTTGTCGAACTGCGACTTCTTGCGGATGACCGCCCCCGACAGATTCAGCGACCCCTTGGACCCGGGTCCGTTTCCGATTCCGTCCGAAACCCCGTTTGCGATCGCGATGGCCTTTTTGAGACTGTCCGGAATATCCGCCTCTCGCTCCGCCTCCAGCGTTTTGGTGCGCTGCTCGCGCCACTGCTCGTAGGTGAGATCCTCAAGGCCTGCGTACGCTTCGTTGTCCTTCGCGCGGAAGAACCGCGCAACCGCATGCTGCGCGACGAACATGACCTTCCACTCGGTGCGGCTGTCCGTGCGGAACGGAAGCTCAAACACCCGGATCATGGTGTCCTGCTCGGGATCGCGCTTGCTGATGACCGGCTGAAAACGGCTCTGCTTGATGCAATAGGTGTACCGCTCGTCCCATGCTTTCTTCCGGGCTGCCTCCTCGAGGATGCAATCCGGATGATTTTCCGGTCTGGGGTCGTTCGGATCTGCGTCCGGAACCGCCGGGAAGATATTCACTAACGACTCTTCCCTGTTGTCATCGTTGTGCCCTAAGGTCATGGCGAAGCGGAACACATAGTCCGTGTCCGGCTCAAGGCCCTTAAGCACCGTGATGATCTGTGTCCAGTTCCAGTTCCAGTCGCCGATCTCCCAGATTTCCTCATTGCCGTTCGGCGTGGTGATAAATCCGCGGAATCCTCTGTTAACCTTGCAGGTTGCGTCAAATACAAAGTCTCTTGTGTTGAAATTGATAACTTTACTCATAGTTTCATCCTCCGTAGTATATACGGCCGATGCATGAGTATTCGTAAGACGTATCTCGCGGTCATTGACATACTCTGCCCGACCGTTCTTTAAAAGCCCCTTTGCCCGTTTCGGGTAAGTGGTGCCGATCCGTCTGCCGTCAACGTCCGTCACAATAATGTTTTTTTCTATGGGTATCATCCCCCTTGCCGTTACGTGATGCAGTTATGACCTCTGTTTTTTGTAATGGGTGTCGTCCCCGGACCGGTTCAAACCGACCTGTCAATCCGATATGTGAAAAGCGGACAGCATAACGTGCTATCCGCTTTCTATACTATCGGAAATCCCCGATTTCGTCAATCATTTTTCGCGCGATTCACGAAGATTTTCCGAAGAAATTTCCCGGTTACCCATCGCAATCCTTATACGGAAAATTTCTTTCGGATCTCTTCGTAGTTGGCCGCTGTCATGAGAGCGGTCTCCGAGATGTCCTTAAACTTGACGACGTACGTCCAGCGGCCGTAAACCTCCAGCTTCCGGATCGCGTCGACACGGATGATGTAGGACTTGTGGCAGCGCATGAACTCCTCCGGGTCGAGCTTCTCCTCGAGCACCGAAAGGGCCTGCGTGGTGAGGTACACCTCGTCCTTCGTGACGATTCTCGTGGCTCCGTCGGTCCGCTCGATCATGATGATATCGTCGGTGTCCACAAGGTTGATCTCCTCGCGTCCCTTGATCATCAGCTTGTCCGGCGACGCGTCCGCCTTCTCCTCGGCGGGCTTGGCCTCCGTGAGGCTCTTGATGCGGGTGAGCGTCTTTCCGATGCGCTCCAGATCGAAGGGCTTCACCAGGTAGTCGAACGCGTAGATCTCAAAGGCGTTGGCCATGTACTCGCTGTGAGCCGTGGCGAAGACGATCTTCACCTTCGGGTCCACCTCGGTGATGGCCTTGGCGCACTCCAGTCCGCTCTCCCCGTTTAAGTCGATGTCCATGAACACGACTTCGGGGCGAAGTCTGATGAATTCCGTGATCGCCGTCGCAAAATTCCCACACGAAGCTACGACACTGCAACCTTCATTTTTCTCGATCATTTTCCCCAGGATGATACGGATCTGCTCCTCATCCTCGACTACCATCACTTTGATCATACCTTCACCCCGTAAACTGTTTTGTCTGATCCGGTTCTTACTTCTGTTTGGACGCCTTGCAGCATTCCATGCCCCATAGTGCGATCATCGCTCCGATACCTGCCCTTGTTAAATACGAGATCGGTGTGGTATATTTGCCGATCTCCGTCAAGGTGTAACGCGCATACGGAGAGAATGAATAAAATAAGTCGCGTCCCATCCAGGTTTCCGACACAAGCGGTCCGATGTTCAGAACAAGTTCCACAAGGAACCCGAGTCCTGCAAGTGCGATCGCAACAATCGCAAATATCCTTGCAACCGGCTTATTCAGCATCAGCGCTACGGCCATCAGCAGAAGCATCAGTACAACAATCGCCGGCACAACAATGGTATTGATAAACCCGAGAGTGTGGAAGGAATCCCACCATTCGGAATCGACCTTTCCGAGCCCCATGAGATGGACTTGATATGCGAGCAATACGAGATCGAGACCTGTACCTACCAAAAGCAGAAGCTTGCTCTGACGGAACATTCCGATGGCCAACACCAGCAATGCCACGGTCATGATCGTGAGCGTCCACTGCGTTATCCTGTGCTCCTTTGACGAGTACATTTCCAACAGATATTTAAAATAGCCTTTATCCGTGTAGCTGTATGCGACAGACTTAAGCGGATCGACCAGCATATAATACGCATATGTCAGGCATGCGATGAGCAGCACCCAGCCGGCTGCAAATGAATACTTTTTACTATTTTCAGTCATTGTTATTTTACCCCCGATAAAACTTCATTACTGTTCTGTCTTCTTCTCAACATAACCGATCACACCGTTGCCGATGTCGTTCTTCATCTTCGTATCGGCCTGAATGTTCTTAAGGTTGTAGTAGTCCATGACGCCGACGTTGCCGGACTTCAGGGCCTCTGCCATAGCGCGCGGAACCTCCGCCTCGGCCTTGACGACCTCGGCCTTCATCTCCTGCTCCAGAGCGACTGCCATCGCACGTCTCTCCTCGGCCTTGGCCTGCGCGATCTTCGTGTTGGCCTCCGCCTGCAGGCTCTGCAGGTTTGCACCGATGTTTCTTCCGATGTCGATGTCCGCGATATCGATGGAGATGATCTCGTACGCCGTACCGGAATCCAGGCCCTTCTCAAGCACCACCTTCGAAATGTCATCGGGGTTCTCAAGCACCCTGCTGTGGGTCTGCGCGGAACCTACGGTTGTGACGATACCCTCGCCGACACGGGCCAGAACGGTCTCCTCGCCGGCGCCGCCGATCAGGCGGTCAATGTTGGTTCTCACGGTCACGCGGGCCTTGACCAAAAGCTCGATACCGTCCTTCGCAACCGCGGAGATGCGGGGCGTCTCAATAACCTTCGGCGTGACGCTCATGGTCACCGCTTCGAAGACGTCGCGGCCGGCAAGGTCGATGGCCGACGCCTTTTCAAAGGAAAGGCTGATGCCGGCGCGTTCCGCAGCGATCAATGCGTTTATGACGTTGTCCACGTTACCGCCTGCCAGATAATGGGCCTCCAGCTGGTTGGCCTTGACCGGGAGGCCTGCCTTCGTCGCCTTGATCATGGGCCGCACGATCAACGCGGGCTTTACGCGGCGGAGCTTCATACCGACCAGCGAGAAGACGCTGATCTTAACGCCGCTGGCGATGGCGGAAATCCAGATTCCCACCGGGATCACCGTAAAGAACACAACGAGCAATACGATGATAATGGAAGCAATGATAATAGGTTCTTTCATTTATTTGTCCTCCTCGACAATGATTCTGTTATCCTTGATCTTTGTTATAACTAGCTTCGTACCCTTATTGATGTAGCATCCGGACGACACGACGTCCAGCGTCACACCGTCAAATTCACCCTTGCCCTGAGGCTTCAGGTCGATCTCCGCAACCCCCTTCTTTCCGATCAGGTACTCCATGTCCTTCTCCTCGATGAAGAGGTTCTTGCCCTGCAGATCCGTGTCCAGCTTGATCGGTGATTTCACCTTCTTGGAATTCAGCAGCGCCATACACACCACGAGCATCAGCACGATCACCACGATCGCGATCAGTCCGACATAGATTCTCTCCGACGTATTTTTCCCTGTAAGGAAAATGCCCGCCACCGTACATATGATCCCGGAAATCCCCGGAACCCCGAAGCCCGGCATGTAAAATTCCACGCCGATCAGGATGATCCCGACGAGCAGCACGAAGATGCCCAGAACTTGAATCGCCTCCATGTTCATTCCCCCTTTCCTATTCTCACCGTAAATACGGTCTCTTCGTCATCCGACTTTATATTGATATCCCCCTTGCATTGGGCGAGAATGTCCCGGACGATCGCCAGGCCCATTCCGTGGCCCTCCTCCTTCTTGGTCGTAAATCCTTTTCGGAAAATAACCTCCTGCATCTCCGCAGGTATCGCCGGCCCGTTATCCTCCACATCGAAGATGTACTGCTCCGGCGTCTCCGTAATGTCGACCCGGATCTTCTTCTCTTCCTTCCCGCAATCCTCCAGCGCCTTGACCGCGTTGTCGATCAGGTTGGAAAGTACTTTGCACAGCTCCCAGTCCTCGATGTTGATCTGCGCCAGATCCGATTTCACCTCGATCAGAAACTCGATCCCCTTGGCGTCGGACTCGGCAGCCTTGGCCGCCAGCAGCGCGTTCAGCGCCGGCTTGCTGGTCTTGATGGCCTTCCCCGTCTTCATCAGCTCTTTGTATTCCTTTCGGAGATACGCGTTCATCTCGTCGTACTCCTCCAGCTCCATCAGGCCGTAGACGATCTGCAGGTGGTTCAGGTAATCGTGGCGGTCCATCCGCAGCCTGTCATTCAGCTCGCTCAGGTTCTCGATGCTCTCGCGCAGTGTCTCGTTCCTCTGCGTCAGCCGCATATGGTCCCTGACCAGAACGACAACGAAGACGGTCAGTATCACGATCACGATGATTCCCAACAGGTTGTACAGCATTTTCTACCTCTCCTTTGCGCGTGGTCTGCAGCCCCCGCGCCGTATCATTTTCCGCTGTTTTTCATCAGCGGTAGGTATTCTCGTATTCCCGGCTGCTCTGAACGGTTCCGTACGGATCTGTGACAACCGACCTCACCGGATTCCCATGCTCATCGTACTCGACGGTGGTGATCATGTTTATGCTATCATTGATCATGCCGAGGTCGTTATGGATTGTTTTCTTCAGCGCCCCGTTCTCGTAAAATTCCGCATCATCCATAGCAATTGTCTTCCCGTCGAAGGTCACCAAATGGCGGTATTCCTCGAGCTGATAGTATCGTCCGTTTTCAAAGGAAATCTCCTTAAGTCCGGAAGATCCGTTAACGGAAAGCAGAACCGACGGCGATGTCACCGGCACAACCAGAAACACCCCAAGAGCTTTCTTAATACCCTTCATCTTCATCCTTTACCCCCTTACGCGGCTCACCTTGAACCGTTGACCGAATCATATCACTTTCTCCGGGGGATACAACAACTATTCTCTCAGATATACAAAATTGCGACTGAAATGACATTTTCCGAATCGGCAGAGGGTCTGTCTCCTGCTCACAGCCGCCCTCAGTCGTCGGCGCGGAAGTATTTGTACTCGTACTCCCAGTGTTCCTCGACAGCGTCGCCATTGTAGTAGAAGGTGTGCAGGGTATTGCCATGATCATCAAACTCCTGCTCCTCTACCGGAGTATTGTCAGTCCCGCTTGTGGAATACCTCCGATACCTCACCGGTCGGCCGAACTCATCAAAGTCAATCTCCGCAATCGTTTTCGTTTCCCCGTTTCGCTTATATGTCTGATAAATAATATATTCCTTCTCGTCCTCATTGATCGTCAGCATCTTCACGTACAGATCATATTCAGAAACCACCTCTTCGCTGCTGCCGTAAATCAGATAATGTTCCCAATACACGTCCTCCCCAGTGAAGCGGGCGTCCGCTGATTTCTCTTTGGTGGTTTCCATCTGCAGCCTGCCCTTGTAATATGTTTTTTGGGCAGTCAACAATCCGTCGGAATCATATTCCATCACCTGAGTGATCTCCCCGTCGGGGCCGGTGGTGTGTCTCGTGGAACTGCCATCCTCCTCATAAACGTAGGTTTCCGTCCACGGAGAATCGTTGCTGGTGTATTCCGTCTCAAAGGGCTGCGCATCCGTATAATGAACCACCTTGGTATAGCGTCCCTTCTCGTCCAATATCGCTTCCGAGAGAAGAATCTTCTCCAGATCGTGCGTCCCGCGCCATTTCGGATAATCCCACTCCGTCACTACGGAACCTTCCATACTGACAAAAACCACGGATTCCTCTCCTCTGGTCTCCTTGTGAAAGATTAGGTTGACCTGACTGTTATACTCCTTCTCAACAATCGTCGTGACACCGTCCTTGTATCTTTCCGAGCGAATGCGGTGTCCCCCTTCCGAATAGGAAAATGTCTCCCTGAACTTAAGCACTTCCTCCTCACCGGACAGCTCCACATTTTCCTCCACGATTTTCCTTCCGGCATCATCAAATTCATACCGCCAAATCTGTGTAGTCCCGTCCGCCGGCGTCTCACAGGTGTACACAATCCTTCCCTCGGAGTCCTTGTGTACCTCCCTCGTTTTGTACAGAACCCGGTCCTCGCCCTCGTACTTATAATCCGTCCGGATATAGCTGTCCGACCGGAAATCTCCGTTCTTCTGCGTTTTATCTTTTGGGCCTTCGGAGGGCTTTTCCTTTCCCCCGACAATCTTCACCACAACAACAACAGCACAAATAAGCACTATTGCCGACAGGACAATGATCAGGATTTTCAACGTTTTTTCTCTTGCGGGGTTCATAGGTTCTCCTTCTGTTTCGGGGGAATGATGTTAAGGTTCAGTATACCATCAGGGGAGGGGGGAGTCAATTGATGGTGAAGGTTTCTCGAAGCATGCATGGGCAAAAAACAAGAACGACACACCGGAAGTGTGTCGTTCTTGCGATTCAGACATAGTTATCTGCCCATGGGCCATTTAAGCTTTATTTTGTAAGTACAACGAACCGATTATCATCCCAAAGACCGCCATGCTTTCCAAGATGCTCGTACCAGTTGATGTAATATTTCTCTCCCCATGAAGAGATTTCAAGATATACCTGCGTACCGGCCATGTTCTCATATACACCGGTCACAACAAAGAAGTGAGAATGGCAACCACTCTTGTAAGTGAAAAACCAATCCGTATCGAAGAACATATCATTTATATTGTTCATCATGCGTAACTCTTCTGCACCGTTATAATCCATAATAACCGGAATACCTTGATTCAGCATTATTTTAATCTCGGAGAGGCTATCGGAACTCAAGTCCTTAACTTTAACACCATATCCACAGGACTTAAGATAACGCTCAACAGAACGATAAAAATCTCCTCCGTCGAAATGACGATGAGTCCAATCCACGACATCGTCCGTTTTGTCATAGAAATCCAACAGTTCATCCTGAACAGTGTCGATGGTAACAACCTTCGGACTTCCTGCAGTACTCAGGTACAGATGCGTATTCACTGCAGCCAGCGGACCACACATTCCGTTACTCAACTTCCAGTAGGAACCCGGATTGCTGCTGTCTATAAACAGATCCAGGATAGCATTACAGTCTACACGATTGGCAAGATCATGATAAAAGTCTTTGTTACCCTCGAAATAGGTTTGATCAGCGCCATACGATGTTCCGCCTTGAACCTGAAAGAATGTTCCACCGGCAAGCCCGGCGGTTCTCAGCATATTACTTGCATTAGGATATAAACTGTGCCAATCTGTCATTGAACCCGCCCGATAGGCATGCACGGGAACCACATTGGATGTATAGCAATCCACGTAAATTCCTGCTTCCGGTCCATCATAAGACGGCGACATGGAGATTGCTACCGCCACAATACCATTTCTGTTTTTCTCCGCAAGCATACGGGCTACACGCTGAATACGATAAGCCCCTAGTTTATACATGCACTCCCGCATCGTTTCAAGCAGGATTCCCGGATATTTCTCATCATCCTCATCGCTTTCAACAAGCGGTGAATAATAGTCCACCTCGGCCCAAAGCTCAGCCAGATCATCGCCAACAAGATAGATTACATCATAATTAAACGGGTGATCGTAATACACGCTCTTTGTGATTACCCGAAGATCGCCATTTTCGATGTTCGTGTCTTTCTCTAAATATGCATTTACAGTAAATGTGTTATTTCTCGTCAGGCTCTTTCCCTTAAGTAATTCCGCTACTGTAGTTTCCACAGGGTAAACAAAGTTCTGACCACCGGCCAATGTCCATCCCATCAGAGACTTCCCGCTCGGAACACTATCAAGAGCCCACAGGGTTTTCTGATCGTCTCCGGAGTAATACTTTTCAGTATGAACTACATCTCCGCTTACTTTGTAGTTCACGGTAACCGTCATTTTAGCAGGACGTTTCTCAATGGCATAGCAGTTAGGGCAATGATATTCTTCATAACCCTCTTTGGATAATGTCGGTTCTTCCGTTTTCGACAATTTCCACTGATGATCTTCCAAACCATCATATTGCTCGGTCTTTTTAAGACCGCATACAGAACACTGATAGGTTACCGTTCCGTGGAAGCAAAGTGCGTTGGTATGATCGATCATAACCCAGGTGTGCTCACCATACCCCTGTATGGTAGTACCTGACTTAACGTGTCCGCAATTCTTGCACTTGTACTCTGCTTCGCCAGGCTTGCACTTGTACGGCTCAGTGACGGTTTCCCATGTATACTCATGATCCTTATTCTCGGCACAAGCACATCTGGTACATTTAAATGTGTCATAACCATTTGTGCCATACACGCTTTTCTGGAGTTTCCAAGCATGTCCCTTTGCAGGCTCGCCAGTCTTACCGCAAACTGTACATACCTGATCTTCCGTACATGTCGACTCAGTACGGTCCCATGTGTGCTTTCCGGTTGCTGGAATATATCCGTTTCCGTTCGGCGAACCATTTCCGCAACGAGTGCATTTTGTTTCATAGGTTCCCTGAGTACCGCAAGTAGGCTGCTTGGTAACTACTTCTTGGTAATCGTGGCCAAGTGCCTGCTGTCCGATTGTGCCGCATACGGTACATTTCTTAGCTGCTGTACAGGTTGCTTCCGTGCGGTTCCAGGTATGCTTGCCGGTTGCAGGAATATATCCATTTCCGTTCTGCGAACCATTTCCGCAACGAGTACATTTTGTTTCATAAATTCCCTGAGCACCACAGGTAGGCTGCTTCGTAATTACCTCTTGATAATCATGACCGAGGGCCTTCTGTCCTACCGTGCCACACTTCGTACACTTCTTATCAGTGGTGCAGGTTGCCGCACTGATATTCCAGGTATGTCCGGGCGCCTTTACGCTTACCGTACCACACACCGTACACTTCTTGTCCGTCGTGCAGGTTGCTGCACTGACGTTCCATTTATGGCCTTTAGCTGCTTCGCCAACAGTACCACAGACAGTACATTTCTTGTCAGCCGTACAGGTTGCTGCCGAGCGATCCCAGGTATGCTTGCCGGTTGCCGGGATATAACCATTGCCATTCGGCGAACCAGCACCGCAACGAGAGCATTTCGTTACATAAGTGCCCTGTGCTCCACAGGTAGCGTCCTTTGTGATAACCTGCTGATAATCATGGCCGAGGGCCTTCTGTCCTACCGTACCACACGTAGTACACTTCTTGTCCGTCGTGCAGGTTGCTGCACTGATATTCCAGGTATGTCCTTTCGCTGCTTCAGCGACAGTACCGCAGGCGGAGCACTTCTTAGCTGTTGTACAGTTAGCTGCACTGACATTCCAGGTATGTCCCTTAGCTGCTTCCCCTACAGTACCGCAGACAGTACATTTCTTCGCTGCAGTACAGGTTGCTGCCGAGCGATCCCAAGTGTGCTTGCCGGTTGCCGGAATATAGCCGTTGCCATTCGCGTTTCCGGCGCCACAACGAGAGCATTTCGATACGTAAGTACCCTGTGCTCCACAGGTGGCGTCCTTAGTGATAACCTGCTGATAATTGTGGCCGAGGGCCTTCTGACCTACGGTACCACACTTCGTACACTTCTTATCGGTGGTACAGGTTGCTGCACTGATATTCCAGGTGTGGCCGGTTGCCTTTGCGTTGACCGTACCACAGACTGTACATTTCTTGTCCGTCGTGCAGGTTGCTGCACTGACATTCCATTTATGTCCCTTTGCTGCTTCGCCTACAGTACCGCAAACCGTACATTTCTTAGCTGCAGTACAAGTAGCTGCCGAGCGGTCCCAAGTATGCTTGCCGGTTGCCGGAATCGTTCCGTTTCCG
>JAGCVY010000015.1 GCA_017962105.1 Lachnospiraceae bacterium | reverse complement strand
GGTCGCGGTGAGGTGCGTCTCCCTCATCACGTCGCGGATCATGGTTCTCGCGAACTCGTGCGCGGTCATCCCGCGCGCCGTCAGATAGTGCGTTGCGTCAATGACAACCTCATCGATGGAGTAGACCAGCAGGTCATCCATGGAGACATACCGCAGATAGATCTCGACGATCCTGCGGGAGTAGTCCATGTAATAGCTCATGCGCGGCGTCGCGATGACGCAGTCCAGCTCCAGCGACGGGTCGGCGGCCAGCTCGGACGCGAAGACTGATTTTCCGGAAAATTCTTTCCC
The DNA here is from genome assembly GCA_017962105.1 of Lachnospiraceae bacterium. GTDB lineage: Bacteria > Bacillota > Clostridia > Lachnospirales > Lachnospiraceae > ISDg. Next base: position 24,191 of record JAGCVY010000015.1, on the reverse strand, counting down.
GTAGATCCCGCTCTTCCTCGCCGCGTTGACCTCGCGCATGCGCTGTTTGACCTCGAAAAGGCGCGCGCGGCCAGGGATCCCATAGGACTTCAGCGCGGGCGACACCGCAAGACAGATCGTCTTGTCCGTGCGGCTCTCGTCCGCCACGACAAGGTTGACGTTCAGCGGGTCAAGGCCCCGCTCCACCGCCTCCACGGAGGCATAAAACGACTTCAGATCGATCGCAATGTACTGCTTCTCCTGCTGCATCGCTGCCTCCTTTTCTCCCCGGTATCCGGGGGCCGGTTCTCCTGCCGCCACACATCACAAGTATACCACAAAAACAGCGATTCACGAAACATTTTCCGCAAGAAAACAAGGCCGCCGCACGCTTTCGTGCGACGACCTCACTTCACATTCTGCATCTACCCGCGCTCACGGGTTTGCGGTATTACCGACTCGCTGCCGTCTCAGGCTTTCTTCGCGGCTTTTAACAGCGCGCGGATCTCCGCGTTGAACTCCTTGTAGACGCCCTTCGGGCTGACCTCATCGAGGAGCTCGGAGATCAGTGCGACCTGCTCATCGGTAAGCTTGCGGTTACCGGTGATGTTGCGGAACTTCGTTCCGGTCGCATAATCGCGGATCGCCTTCTCGCTCTCCTTCGCCGCGATCATCGAGCGAACCTTGCTGCTCGTGTGGGCGAATTTGATCAGATCACGGTTCAGAAGATCATAGGAAAGTTTGCCTGCCTTGTCGCTGTATTTCTTGACGACCGCCTTGTAGTCCTTGCTGCTCACGACAACGGCTGCCTCTTTCAGTTCGGGCTCTTCCTCAACGGGCTTCTCTTCCTCAACCTTGGTCTCAACATAGCGAACTGCACCGAGTTTTTTGTACGTCAAACCTGCCGTCAGCGCCATCGCCTCCGCAAATGCCTCCGCGGGATACTTATCGGCCGGCGTGTTGGCGGTGGGAATCGCCTCACCGCTCGTCTTGCTGATGGATGCGATCCCTGGCTGCTTGGCATCGCCGCGGACGATCACGATCCCCGATCCGCCGGAAGTCAGTTTCTGACGGTATGCAACTGCCGGAATGACGGTTAATGTTACTACGGATGTACGAATCATGGTTGTGCTCCTTTCCTGTTCCTGAGTATTGAACTGTGAATACGGAAATTATACCACATTCGCTCTGCAAATGGAACCTAGTCACACACATTTTCCGAACTTTTACATGCGGCTTTTCTGCTTGCGCTTTTTTCGGAAAATAGGTATATTAGGAAAGGCAGGAAAATCACAATACGAGGGTCCCGATCAATGCGCAAACTTCTCCGCTACATGGACGGTTACCGGCTCCGCGCCGTGGCCGCACCCATGTTCAAATTCTTCGAGGCGGTCATGGAACTCCTGGTTCCGCTGATCGTCGCTTCCATCATCGATATCGGCATCGCACAGGGCGACCGCGGCTACATCGTGCGCCGCGTTCTTCTGATGGTCCTCTTCGGCTTCGCGGGGCTTGCGTTCGCCGTGACGGCGCAGTATTTTTCGGCCAAAGTGGCAGTTGCCTATACGGGCCGGATCCGCCGGGCGCTGTTCTCCCATCTCGGCAAACTTTCCTACACCGAGATCGACACCATCGGCACGGACACGCTGATCACCCGCCTCACCGGCGACATGAACCAGATCCAGAACGGCGTCAACCTTACGCTGCGTCTTCTGATGCGCTCTCCGTTCATTGTCATCGGCGCAACGGTGATGGCATTTACCGTGGATAAAAAAGCCGGCCTTATCTTCGTCGGTCTGATCCCGGTGCTGGCCATCGTCATCTTCGCCATCATGCTCGTGAGCATCCCTCTGTACAAGCGCGTGCAGGAACGCCTGGACCGCGTTGTCAGTGCGCTTCGCCGTAATCTCGCGGGCGTGCGCGTGCTCCGCGCGTTCAATAAGGAACAGGCGGAGCGGGATAATTTCGCAGCCCGCACCGGCGAGCTGGAGAAAAACCAGCGGACCGTCGGCGCCATCTCGACGCTTCTCAATCCCCTGACCTACTGCATCGTCAACCTCGCGATCCTGTTGCTTGTATATGTCGGCGCGCTCCGCGTGGACGCCGGTCACCTCAAACAGGGCGAGGTCGTTGCTCTTTATAACTACATGGCACAGATCCTTGTGGAGCTTGTGAAGCTCGCCAACCTGATCATCAACATCACCCGCGCCATCGCCTGCGGAAACCGCGTGCAGAGCATCTTCGAGATCACCCCTTCCGTTGTTTCTCCGGAAAATGCAATCCCTGTCGATAGGCGTCAGAGGAACGCCATTGATGCTCTTTCCGTAAGCCGCAGCCTGCCGGGCTCCGAGGACACCGAAACTGTGGACCGCGGTCTGCAGATCACTGACACCTCCGACGATTCCTTCATCCCGCTCGGAGCGTCTTCCGGCAGCGGCGAGTTCATCCCGCTCGGCGCTCTCCCCGATACGGAAAATGGCGCCTTCATTCCCCTCGGTGCTCCCGATGACAGCGAAGTGCCCTTCAACCGCTTCGAGACCGACGATTATCAGGCCTTCCTGGCCGGAGACGGAATCAATCCGGAGGATGGCGGGACGGAGAGAAGTCTTCCGACAGACAGCGAAGGCCCAATCATCTCCTACCGCGATGTCTCCCTGCGCTACGCCGGCGCATCGGACAACATGCTGGAGCATATCAACCTGGACATTTACCCCGGCGAGTATGTAGGCGTCATCGGCGGTACCGGTTCCGGCAAGACCTCCCTTGTGCAGCTCCTGCCGCGGTTCTACGATATCACCGACGGATCCCTCATGGTATACGGCAATGAGGTCCGCGACTACGATATTGATTCCCTTCGGGAAGCCATCCGCATCGTTCCCCAGAAGGCCGTTCTGTTCTCCGGGACCGTGCGAAGCAACCTCCTCTGGGGCAAGGCCGACGCCACCGACGAGGAGATCTGGGATGCTCTCGAGAAGGCCTGCGCGGCAGACTTCATCCGGGCACTTCCGGAAGGGCTGGACGCTCCGGTCTCCAAGGGCGGAAGCAATTTCTCGGGAGGACAGCGGCAGCGGCTTACCATCGCCCGTGCCTTTGTCTCCGACGCAAGCGTGCTGATTCTCGACGACTCCGGCTCGGCGCTCGATTACGCTACGGAGCAGAGGCTCCGTCAGGCGCTTCATTCGGCGAAAGACAAGACGGTATTGTATGTCTCGCAGCGCGCCGGCGCACTCACCTCCTGCGACCGTATCCTCGTTCTGGAGGACGGTGAGCTGGTGGGCAACGGCAAGCACGAGGAACTGCTGGAAACCTGCCCGGTCTACCGCGAGATCGCGGCTGCCTCCGGCATCGCCGTGGAAGGAGGTGCAAGATGAAGACGAAATCCATCCTCTCCCACCTGATGCGATACCTCCGCCGCTCACTGCCGCTTCTTCTGCTGGCACTGCTGTTAGCGGGAGGCTCCGTCATTTTACAGATCCTGGTTCCGAAGAAGGTTGGTGCCGCCATCGACACCATCACCGGCCCCGGCGAGGTCGCCTTCGGCGCACTGTGGGGTTTCCTGCGGACAGCCGGCATTTTCATCCTGATCTCCGCCTGCTGCACCTGGTTTATGAGCATTCTGCTGAACCGTGTTTCCTTCCGCGTCGTGCGGGACATCCGCAACGACGCCATCAACCATATCACAAGGCTGCCCCTTTCCTATCTCGACAGCCACGCAAACGGCGATATCGTCAGCCGCGTTATCACCGATGTCGACCAGGTGTCCGACGGACTGCTGCTGGGATTTGCCCAGTTCTTCATGGGCATCCTGACCATCCTCGGAACGCTCACGCTGATGTTCATCACCAACATAAAGATTGCCCTTGTGGTCATGCTGCTGACGCCCCTCTCGCTCTTCGTCGCACGCTTCATCGCGTCCCGGACCTTCACCATGTTCCGCGCCCAGAGCGAAGCAAGGAGCAGGCAGACTTCCCTGATCGACGAGCTCGTCGGACAGCAGAAGATCGTACAGGCATACTCCTACGAGGCCCGCGCCGCGGAGCAGTTCAACGAGTGTGACAAAACCCTGTGCGACTGCGCGCTGAAGGCGACGTTCTTCTCCTCGCTGACCAACCCGTGCACCCGTTTCGTAAACGCAACCGTCTATGCAGCCTGCGCCCTGGTGGGCTCCTTCGCCGTCATCGGCGGCGGGCTCTCGGTCGGTATGCTGACGACGATGCTTATGTACGCCGGGCAGTATGCGAAGCCGTTTAACGAGATCTCCGGCGTCATCACCGAGCTGCAGAACGCGCTGGCCTGCGCTGCCCGCATCTTCGAGCTTCTCGATGAGCCTCTTCCAAAAATTCAGACGGAAAATGACTCCCTTCCGGAGGCGCTCAAGGGTGACATCCGCTTTGACCATGTGGCATTTTCCTACGTGCCGGAGCGGCCGCTCATCAACGACATGAACATCTCGGTCAACTCGGGCATGCGCATCGCCATCGTCGGTCCGACGGGCTGTGGCAAGACAACGCTCATCAACCTGCTGATGCGCTTCTACGAGATCGACAGCGGCACCATCACCTTCGACGGTCTTACGCTCTCGGACATTCCGAAGTCGTTCCTCCGCCGAAACATCGGCATGGTCCTGCAGGACACCTGGCTCTCCGACGGCACCATCCGCGAGAACATCGCCATGGGCAAGCCGGACGCCACCGACGAGGAGATCAAAGAGGCAGCCAAAGCCGCCCACGCCCACAGCTTCATCCGGCGTCTTCCGGAGGGTTACGACACGGTGCTCGGCGAGCACGGCGGCGGTCTTTCCGCCGGACAGCGGCAGCTTTTATGCATCGCCCGCGTCATGCTCTGCCTGCCGCCGATCCTCATCCTCGACGAGGCGACTTCCTCCATCGACACCCGTACCGAGTGGAAGATTCAGGACGCCTTCCAGGTGATGATGAAGGGACGCACCAGCTTCATCGTGGCGCACCGCCTCTCCACGATCAAAAATGCCGACCTCATCCTGGTGATGAAGGACGGCAACGTCATCGAGCAGGGCACCCACGACACGCTGATGGCCCGCGAAAGCTTCTACAAGACACTGTACCTGGCCGGAAGCCGGGAGGCGTGACGGCAACTCTGCAAAGAAGAAAACCGCTGATCTGAAACGGAACCACATTTTCCGAAATAAAAATGCGGAGCGGAAATCCACACAGGATCCCGCTCCGTTTTCTTTGCGTTGAACAATCAGTTGTCCGCCGGCAGCCGATAGCCCGCCGGATCATAGTATTCGAGGTAAAACACCTCGTCCCCCGCCTCGGCAACCGCGATATAGCGGGTATCATGTACGTTGGTTTTGGTGTATTCGTCCTCGGTCACGTTGAACTTTACATCCTCGCCGTTCACGCCGGCAAGATAGATGATATGCTCTATCCAGTCACCGGAGTGATCCCCCTCATCGTCCGCGTTGTGATGACTCTTTGTATCCTTCCGCTTCACCTCGGATGTGATCGCCCGGCAGGTGACCTCCTCCGGCTTCGGCGGCAGCTTGCGGATCGGAAGCTTTGTCACTCCGTATGCGGCTCCGAAGATTGCGGCAAGCCAGAACACCTGCGCAATGATCTTCTTGGCGGAACGCTTCGGGCTCAGGCACACGAGGACCAGGTAAAGCAATGTTCCGATCGCAAAAATACCGGCGATCGCCCAGACGAAGATATGAAGGTTATTGCGGCTCTCCGCCTTGTCCCGGTAATAAACCCGGTACTCCGCATCGAGTAGCTTTTGCGAAATCTCAGCCTTCTTCTCCGGATCGTTTTTCCGGGATTCGCTGCGGATATTGCTCAACTCTTCCGTCAGTTCCTGATGCGTCGGCCCATCGAGCTTTACATACTTTGTGATCAGCTTCAAACCGCCGACGACAGCGGCATACATGACAACCATGATTATGATAGCTCTTACGATTGAAAGCACTCCTGAATCCTTCATACAATCCCCCCTATCGTATGTGTTCCTTAAAGAACGCCGTCTGATCCCGGTTCGCCCGTTCACCCTCCTGCAGATACATGTTTACATGAAATACATGCCGGACCTCCTGCGCCTCCGGCGAGCCGTAAATCCTGCAGCACACCTCGACGCCGCGGCTTTTTAAAAACTCCGCCATGGGCTCACACGCCTCGTACAGGCTGTCCAGATACGCCGAGAAGATAAAGGTCGGCGGATAGTCCTCTGTGATATTGTCCTTCACCGCAAGCCTCGGATTGTCCGTCCTCGCCTCGTCCGCCAGATAATCCAGCATCATCGGGGTGAACTCCCCGCCCTCATCCGGAACGAGGGTATAGACGCCGCACGCCAGCGAGATCGCCCGAACGGTGATATCCTCCGGCGCCTTCATCCTGAAGAGTTTCGCGTACGCCGGGTTGGTCAGGATGCAGGCGAACTGGCTCACCAGCTGGGCTCCCGCGGAGTCCCCGACGAAAAATACATTCGAAGCGTCCAGCCCGTATTGCGCCGCATTGGCCGAGATCCACTCAAGCACCGCCATCGCATCTTCGATCGGAGCCGGAAAATGATTTTCCGGTGCCAGGCGGTAATTGTAATTCACCACCGCAAATCCCATCTCCGCGAGATGCATCGTGTAGAACCGGTACAGCTCCTTGTCCCCGTAGAAGAACCCGCCGCCGTGGATGCTCACGATCACCGGCAGCGTCTCACCGGCCTTCTCCTTCGGGCGGTACAAGTCGAGAAGGTTCCAATCCCCGTGGGGCCCGTAGGAGATGTTCCGGAAGGCCTCTACGCTCCCGGGCTCGGTCAGACCGGCGTCCCTTGCCGCATCGCTCGCCGCCCAGGCCCTTCGCAAGGCCCGTACGCGTCTTGGCACGTCACCCGGCTGCTCCGGGAAAACATTTTCCGGATCATAACAGACAACGCTGTCGCTCTGCTGATAGCGCTTCCCCGGCATCAGGGTGTTCCGGTGCTTCTTCCCGACTCCCGCAAACCACGGGTACGGCTCGTCCTCCGCGGTCTTCCCGTCGGCAATCTCCTGACAGGAATTCCACACACACCGCATCAGGGAAATGTCATCATAGTCCTGCGCGTGGCCGTGAAGGATGAGGTCCGCCTCCTTCTCGAGGAACATGACCCTGTCCAGCTCCTTCACATACTCGCTGACGGGCATGCAGTCGTCCAGCTGCATCCACAGGTGGTGGTTGATCCCGTCGCCGGTGAAGAGGATCCGGTCCTCCTTCCAAAGCAGAAGGATCCCGCCCGCGGTGTGGCCCGGAAGCTCGTACACCTCCAGGGTCTTCCCGCCGAGATCGATCACATCGCCTTCCCGGATCGGCTTAAACTCCGGCATGGTCAGGCCCCTGTCCGTGAACATGCGCCGGTATTCCTCCGATTTCGTGAAGGACTGCGCCATCTCCACATCCTTCGGATGGATGTACGCCTCGTCAAAGTAAACGTTTCCGAACACGTGATCCGGATGACCGTGGGTGTTGATCACCATGACCGGTTTGTCCGTCAGTTTCTCCACCTCGGCCCGCAGGTTCGTCAATCCGTTCATGGTATCGATGAGGAGCGCCTTGTTCTCCCCGATGACGAGATACCCCGTCGCCTGATGGTCCTCATCCAGAAGATACAGATACGGTTTCAACTGTTTCACATATAGCGTAGCCCCGTCCATTTTTCCTCCTCCGTCGTGCCGCGGAAATACGCACTTCCGCCGGATATAACTGCGGTATTATGCTAATTTTACCATAGTATAAGACGATTTGCCATACTTTGGAAAAAAATTTGTAAATTCTATTGACATTTTCCGAAAGATGTGATAAAACCATTTCAAGATGATATCAAAAAGATATCACCTGCGGCGGTCACTTTAATGGGAAAGTGACGTATCATAAGGAGGTTTCTCATGGAAACAAATAAGAAAGTGAAATTCGACAATGATGTCTGTAAAGAAGTAACCATTTCGGGGAAAAAGAACGGCATGCTTGCCCTGTTCATCACGATGATCGTCTACATCGGCGCCATCGCAGTGGTAATCCTGTCGGCGCTCAACGTTCAGGATGAAATCCTTTGGGTGATCCCGCTCGGCATTGCCGCCCTCTGGCTCTGTATCGGCTGGATCCCGTTCCTCGGTCTCCGGGTGCTGAAGCCCCAGGAAGCCCTTGTTCTCACCCTGTTCGGCCGCTACTACGGAACCCTTCGCGGCGACGGCTTCTTCTGGGTCAATCCCTTCTGTACCTCGATCAACCCGGCAGCCAAGACACAGCTTAACCAAAGCGGCGACGTCAAGACGGAGAGCCCGATCTCCCTTGCGTCGGTTTCCGGCATCGGTCTTGTAAACAACAAGCTGTCCCTCAAGGTTATGACCCTGAACAACAACCGCCAGAAGATCAATGACTGTCTCGGTACCCCCGTGGAGATTGGCATCGCCGTGACCTGGAGCATCGACGACACCGCCAAGGCGGTCTTCAATGTGGAGAACTACAAGGAATATCTCTCGCTGCAGTGCGACGCTTCCCTTCGTAACATCGTCCGCATCTATCCTTACGATGTGGCGCCCGGCGTTGACACCACCGGCGACGGCATTGCGGACGAGGGCAGCCTCCGCGGTTCCAGCGAGATTGTCGCAGAGCGCATCCGCGACGAGATCCAGTCCCGCGTGGCGATCGCCGGTCTGAAGATTTACGAGGCCCGCATCACCTACCTGGCATACGCACCGGAGATTGCCGCTGCCATGCTGCAGCGCCAGCAGGCTTCCGCAATCATCGACGCACGGAAAATGATCGTCGACGGCGCGGTGGGCATGGTCGAGCTTGCCCTTGAGCGTCTCGCGGAAAATAACACCATCGACCTCGACGAGGAGCGCAAAGCCTCGATGGTTTCGAACCTCCTGGTTGTCCTCTGCGGCAACCACGACGCACAGCCGGTAGTCAATTCCGGCAGCCTGTATTGATTCACTGAGTACGATACGCGATGGATGCGGCCGCCGGCCCCCCTGTGGCCGCTCCGCCGCATTTACTATTGAGAGGAGGCTCCCATGGCAGAGAAAAAACAGATTCCGCTCCGTCTTTCGGAGTCGTTATACAACGCGATTGCCGCGTGGGCGGAGGACGATTTCCGGTCGGTCAACGGCCAGATTGAGTACCTCTTAACGGAGTGTGTGCGCCAGCGCAAGAAGAACGGAAGTCCCCGGCCGAAAGAGCTGGATGTTCCGCCGGAGCTGGATATTCAATAACCGCCAAAGGAGTGTGTCATGGACAGACATTTTCGAAAAATCGATATTATCGTCTTCGCCCTGTGCCTTGCCGTCGCTATCGGCATGATCCTGTACCTGGTGATTACCTGGAAGACCATCCCGGACAAGATTCCCGGGAAGTTCACGTCCTCGGGGGAAATTCTCTCCTACGAGAGCAAGGTCTATCTCTTCTCCTGCCCGGTTGCCCTGTTTTTTCTCGTGATCTCCCTGGCGGTGGTAAGCATGTTTCCCACTGCCTGGAACATCCCGACCGTCAAGGTCACGCCGGAAAATGAGCCCTTCATCCGCGTCTGCATCCGCAACATGATGAACATCATGCTGATCCTGATCACCGCGACCATGACGGGCACCTTCATCTTCCTGGTGAAGGGAAAAGCAACTCCGGTCTGGCTGTTCCTCGGCCTCGGCGTTCTCTTCGTGGTGAATACCGTTTTCTGGATAATCCGGACCATCAAGGTCGCAAAGCTTCATACCAAAGCATAATACATAAAAAGCAGGCCGTCAGAGTAACCCCCTGACGGCCTGTTTTTTGTCCTCATTCCGATGTTTCAGTATCCTTCCGCTTGGCGGGTCTGCCCCTCGTAAGCAAACATCCCCGGAACCGGCTGCACTGCATCCCCCATCGAACCGGTCTCGGCCGCCGGCGTAAGTTCAGCCGTAGGCTCCGCTGTCGGTGTGGGCTCTCCGGTGGGCGAAACCTCCGCCGTGATCGTCGGTGTCGCGCTCGGATCGGCATCCCCGGCCTTCTTTCTTTCCTCGTTCATGAAAACGATCGCGATGACAAGGCCTGCGAAGACAACCGCATTGATGGCGACTGCGATCAGCAGGACTTTCACTACTTTTTTGGCTCCCTCTTTCATCGAAGTTCTCTCCTCCAAACCATGGTGCGCCCATTATAGCACAAATTCCTGCAACAGACAACGGCGGAGCATACGCCCCGCCGTCTGCATGCAAATCCATTTCAATCTAACGATACAGATTTCTCCATTCCAGATCGCCGTTGTTCATTCCCTTTAGAAGCATTTCCGCGGTTGCAATGTTCGTTGCAAGCGGAATGCTGTACTCGTCGCACAACGGGATCACGTAGTTGAACTGTACCTCATAGTTCACGGCGCGATCGGTATTTCTCAGGAAAATAACCATATCCAGCTGGTTCTGTTCGATCATCATCGCAAGCTGCTGCTCACCGCCGAGGCTTCCGGACAGAAACTTATGAATGTGAAGGTTCGTAGCCTCCTCGATCATACGCCCCGTGACACCCGTCGAATAGAGCTCGTGCTTGCACAGAATTCCTTTATAGGCGATGCAGAGATTCTGCATCAGTGCTTTTCTTGTATCATCAGCAATCAATCCGATATTCATGATAACCCCTCACTTTCCGGTGGCGCACCCCTGCGCCCTTCGAGTTCGCCGCCCGGCGTTCTCCATCGCCGAAACGGTCCTTTGACTGACCTGTCCCCAATACCGATTTTCCAAATATACTGTTCCGGGTGCGTACTGCTCCACCACAAAAATCCACAGTAAATATATCACTAAATGTGTTTCCCGTCAATTTTCCGTTTGCAGTTTTCAACGATTCCCGGAGCGTTTTTACGGAAAACTTGTCGCTTATGCCGAAAAATGCAGCCGGCCCGCAGAAAAGGCGAAAAAGCTCTTGCATTTATTTTTTTATATACTACAATGCGTAAGGATTTACGAATAACTACAAGGGATTATTTTGCGGAAAATGACCGCAGTTTTGTGCATAACTGATTGAGGTGAACTATCATGCAGCCTTATGATAAATTTTTGGATCTTGCTTTGATCATCATCTTCGCGAAGATTTTCGGGATCATCGCGAGAAAACTCAAGGCACCCCAGGTCGTCGGCGAGATTGTCGCCGGCCTGATCATCGGACCCGCCGTGCTCGGGTGGGTACAGGCCTCCGATTTCCTTGCGAGAATGGCCGAGATCGGCGTCGTTCTTCTGATGTTCTCCGCAGGACTTGAGACCAATCTGCGCCAGCTGGCGCGCTCCGGCCTTGTGGCAACCCTGATCGCATGCTTCGGCGTCGCCGTCCCCATGGCCGGCGGAACCGCGCTGTACATGGCTTACTACGGAGTGAATTCATTTTCCGGTGACGGATTCCATGAGGCAATCTTCATCGGCTGTATCATGACCGCCACAAGCGTCGGCATCACTGTCGAATCACTTCGGGAGATGGGATTCCTCAGAGGGCGCGTCGGCACGACTATCTTAAGCGCCGCCATCATCGACGACGTCATCGGCATCATCGTGCTCACCTTCGTGCTCGGCTTAAAGGACGAAAGTATCAGCGCCATGACCACGATGCGCAACACCGTTCTGTTCTTCGCCTGCGCCTTCCTGTTGGGCTACGTGTGCTACCGCCTCTTCCGCAAATACGACTCGATGCATCCGCACACGCGCCGCATCCCGATCGCGGGCCTCGCGCTCTGCCTTCTGATCGCCTACTCCGCCGAAAAATTCTTCGGCATCGCGGACATCACGGGTGCCTTCGTCGCAGGTATCATCCTGTGCAACATCCGCGACTCCAAATACATCGCCGAGAAGATGGACATCAACTCCTACATGCTGTTCGGACCGGTCTTCTTCGCAAGTATCGGTATCAAGACCTCCATCAACACCATGAGCTGGAGTCTTCTGGGATTCTCGGTTTTGTTTGTCATCGTCGCGATGATCACCAAGATTCTCGGCTGCGGCGCCATGGCGCGCATGTGCCGGTTCAAGTGGAATGAATCTCTCAAGATCGGCTGCGGCATGATGACCCGCGGCGAGGTCGCCCTCATCATTTCCCGCAAGGGTCTCGACGCCGGACTGATGCACGACGACTACTTCGCGGCGGTCATCCTGCTGATCATCGTCTCGTCCCTCGTCACGCCGATCGCCCTCAAGCTGTGTTTCCACCGCTGGCCGGATCCGGAGTGCATGGCACCGGAGGAAGGCGGTTTGTCTGAGACCGCAGCGGATGCTCCGGCGGAAGCCAAATAAGTTTTGTTTGACGCGCGTCAAAGAAACACCGAAAAGAAACTCAATAGACATGACATAAAGAAGCACTCCCGAACAGCCTTTTGTTCGAGAGTGCTTTTCATCATATTCGATTGTTTCCGTCAGCTGTCTCAATCCGTTGCCATTAATTCCCGGAAAAACTGTTGATCCACTCCTCGATCACGGCCTCCGCATCGGCGCGGTTGGCCTCATCATAGGAGATGTGGAACAGGTATACTACGTTGTTGTCGGTTGTAAACACTTCCGTGCTGAGCACTTTCGCGCCCTCGTTATACGGATCCGGCTCGTTCGTATGCAGAATACTGAAGGTCCGTCCATCGGCGACACGCTGCTCCTGGGCCAGCTTCACTTTCTCCGAAAGCGCCAGGATCATTGCGGAAGACGCATTGGCATTTTCCGTAAAGATCGTAGCGATGGTCTGGCAGTAACGGATCCCGCCCTGGCGGTACTGCTGCATGGTATCCAGGGAAATCGTCGACAGGGAATACCCGTCCGCGGTTTTGCATCCAAGCATATCGATGTGAACATCTTCCGTCGGATAATTGAGCTTCGGGAAATTCAACTGATCATATCCGATATAGTCGATGGCAGCTTCCAATGTGTCAAACTTCTTCGTCAACACGTCCGGCATGGTGCTTAAAGCCATTCGTTCCATCTCGGGTATTGCATTAAACTCATCAACCTGTTTCTTAATCTCCGCCGGTGCGTTTTGGATCTCTCCGCGCAGGCTGGACATCTGTACCACGGGTTGTTCCAGCGGCTGGTACTCAACCGTTGTCTCCCCGTCACCGTCGGTTCCCTTGTGTCTTACAATCTTCAGCAAATCGCCTCCTGTCGCCGCATAGGCAGCTACTCCGCTAAAAAGTAATACGGCGCAAACCGCAACCAATAAAATGCCCTTTCGCATTTTTCGTTTACCTCCTTTGCCTGTGCCGCCGGTTACCTGCAGCACGGGTTTTGTAATTTCTTCCTCCTGAAACGGATTGGTCTCCTCAATCAGGGAATCATCAATATTATTCAACGCATTCAGCAACTGTTCGCTCTTCATGGCATGAAGCCCTCCTTTTCCAAAAATTCCCGCAACTTCTTTCTGGTGCGGAACAAAACCGTTTTTGCGTTGGCTTCACTCATGCCGCAGGAATTCGCGACTTCCTTAAGCGGGCAAAACCAGAAATATCTTCCCAAAAACAGTTTTCGGACATCCGCTGTCTGATCTCTCAGAAAGCGCTGAATTGCTTCCGTGAGAAGTGCGTCGTCAAGTGCTTTCTCCGGAGACTCATCCCCCTCGAGTACTTCCGAGAGTTCCTCCAGAGATATGTAATACTCCTGCCCACACCGTTTCTTTCTGGTATTGGTCCTCAGCCGGTCTATGGCCTTCTTACGCACAATCCGACACAAAAACGCTCCGAGGTGCGAAGGGATTGTTTCCGGTACAGCATTCCACGCAGCAAAATACGTGTCATTCACGCACTCTTCCGCGTCTTCCCGGTCATTCAGGATATGCATCGCAACACGCATCAACATGCTTTGATATCGCGCGGCCGTCGCCTTGATCGCAGCTTCGTCGCGGTCTTGATACAGTTTCACAATCTCCGCATCCGTCATAAGCGCCTCCTTTCTTGCCTTCTCACCCCATATGTCGATAAAACCATATTAAAAGTTACACTTATTTTACTCAAGTTTTTCTAAATCCTCAAAGGTATACAAAAACAAACTGTTTCGTCTGTAAGGTTTTCCTGTTGTTTCATGGTTTTACAAGGATTTAACACTTGAATCGTAAAATCGCACACCCGTTTTTTGTCGGGTGTGCGAATGGATTTCGATGTTGCATTCTGTTACTATTGCCGCAGGTGTTGTCAGCCTTGATGGCGGCGGTCAACCTCTGACTTTTGGATCTGAATCTGACGAAAGGAGGTTTCAAAATCCAAAAGAAAGGAGGCTTCTGCTTATGCTTATTACTGACCTCATTACGGTTTTTGAGTTTATGATAACCTGTGTGCTTCTCGGTATCGAGTTGCGGGGCATCTTAACGAAAGACGATTATGGTCGAAGTTCTAAACATAAAAAGAAGTGACCCCCACCCTAACCAAGGAACAGGTCACTTCTGACCCCAAAAGTCAGAGGTCGCCGAATGGCAACACCTTTTGTTGTTGTCATTTTACAAGAAACGGAAGGGCATGTCAAGGGTTCCTTTCAAAAGACCTGATCATCCCTTCCGCACAATTGTAAAGCCTTATCTCATCACATACTCATCCGATAAATCTCCAGCATGTCTTCCTCGCGCAGGAATCTCGCGGAGCCCATACCGCCGTTCACACCCACCGCGCATTTGTGAGCCATGAGGACAAGATCCTCGTCGTTCGCCGTTACACCGAGTTCGCGCAGGTTCGTAGGCATCTTGATCTCGCGATAGAACTCCTCCATCGCTTCAATACCGCGGAGTGCGATCTCCTCGTCGGTTCCCTCCGCCGGTACACCCATTACATTGATGGCGAAGCGCTTAAATCTCGGCAGGCAGTTTTTGTACACATAGCGTGCCCAGCTGCCCCAGATTGCCGCAAGTCCGGCGCCGTGGGCCACATCATAAAGGCCGCCCAGCTCATGCTCAAGCTTGTGCGTCATCCAGTCACCGCCGTCGTTTCCGCAGCCGGTGAGCCCGTTGTGTGCAAGGCTTCCCGCCCACATCACCTCAGCGCGCGCGTCATAGTTGTTCGGGTCCTTCGCAAGCACCTTTGCGCACTCCTTCACGGTGCGCAGCAGGCCCTCCGCCATGGAATCCGTGATCTCCATATTCCCGCCGTTCGTAAAATACCGCTCCATCGTGTGCATCATGATATCCGTGCATCCGCATGCGGTCTGATAATCCGGCAGGGTCATCGTAAGCTCGGGATTGAGGATCGCAAACTTCGGTCTGCAGAAGTCGCTGCTGTAGCCACGCTTCACAAGCCCTTCCTCCTTCGTGATCACGGAGGAGTCGCTCATCTCGCTTCCGGTGGCCGCGATGGTCAGGATTACGCCGAGTGGAAGGCATCCCGTTGCCTTTCTCTTGTAATCATAGAAATCCCAGACATCGCCCTCGTTGGCAACACCGTAGCCGATCGCCTTCGCGGAATCGATGGCGCTGCCGCCGCCAACTGCCAAAAGGAAGTCAACGCCTTCTTTCTTGCACAGTTCAATGCCCTCGTATACCAGTGAAAGATGCGGGTTCGGAACCGCCCCGCCGAGGGTGATGTAGTTGATACCCGCCTCGTCCAGACACTTCGTGACGCGTGCAAGCAGCCCCGAGCGGATCACACTGCCGCCGCCGTAATGGATCAGCACCTTCGTGCCGCCGAACTCTTTGACCAGGTCCGAGACCTGATACTCGGTCTCTTTGCCGAACACCACTTTTGTGGGTGTGAAATATTTGAAGCCAAACATTTTCCGTCCTTCTCCTTTCTCCTTCAAACCGTGGCCTGTTTTCCCGGCCGTTTTACACCAACCTCACAAAGATGTCATCCACGAAGAAGTCCGCGCGGCCGTCAGTCTCGACAGACAGCTTCGCCGAAAGAGCTCCGTCCGGAAGCGTCGCGGTCGTGTGGATTTCGGTCCAGCCGTCAGCCGCTGCCGCAACCTCAACAAGACAAACCGGCTCGGAGCCGTCCACGCCGACACGGATCACCTTGTCCGCGGTCTTCACAAACATCGTGACATCGATGGTCTTGCCGATATATGCGGAGACATCGAGGGAAATCGTAGCATCCTTCTCCTGGCGGGTTACGCACAGGGAATGACCCTTGCCGTCCACAGACTCCTTGTCCGTGACGAAGATAAAGGGAAGATGTCCGGCACCGCGGATTGCCGCGATGTTGGTCTCATCCTCGAAGCTCTCCTCCTGACCGATCAGTTCAATCGTGAAATCATCGAGGAACAGAGGACTGCAAGGACCCTGCTGCTCTTCCTTCGTTCCGAAGAACAACCGTACGGAGTACTGGTCCGAAGGCACCTTCAGGGACAGCTGCAGCTGCTTCCACTCCTCACCGCCGACCACCGTCGCCAACACCGGAGCATGGAACTCGCGGTCAAGGCTTACGTTGATCTCCTTCGCGGCACTCTTCACCCATGCATTGATCTGAATCGTCTGGCCGATGAAGTCGGAAATGTCATAGGTGATGCCCATCCATTCTCCGAACCGAGGCGTGGTCGTGAGGGCCGTCTTTCCGCTGTGGGCCTCGTCGGTGGTGTAGATGCATTCGCCGAAGCCGCGCATCTTGAAGCCGAACTCCTCGGGCTTCTTTGCTTCCTGTCCTTCCGGCGTCTCGAAATCGAAGACTCTCTTCGAAAAATCCCTTACCACATACTCGGGCTCGCCCAGATCGCCGCCGGTCACCGCGAAGATAAGCGCATCGTGGGATTTCTTCGGCGAAAGATCCTTGCGGAACACCAGCGGATCCGCCCCGCGGATCCAGGAGTTGTCGTCCGTAAGACCCCAAAGCGTCACGGACGTAAGGTTCACGCCGTTCTTCTTCTCGGCGATCAGGCGCTCAAAGAGCTCCTTGTAGAACACCGCCTGATAGTACTCGCGGTTTACGTTGGAGCAGGTGCATTTTACGTCGAGCTCGGTGATGTGCACCTCCGGGGCAAATGCCGCATAATCGCGGAGAGCGGTGATGTACTCGTCAATGTCGTTATTGTCCGAGATATGGCCCTGCATACCGATACCGCCCAAAAGGCCTTCGCCCACAACGCTGCCGTGGCCGTGACCCTCGCGATGGAGGTTGTCAATGATCGCTTTCTTCTTGTCGGGCTGGAACTCATTGTAATCGTTGTAAACCAGAACCGGCTTGATGCGCTTCACGGCTTCCTCATCCGCCGGATTGATGTCGTAAACAGTTTCCGCGTACTTGGCGATGCACTCCGCAACCGCCTCGTTGGCATAGCGGAACGCCCAGTAAATGAAGTCATCGCCGATGACCTGGTACCAGTAGCTGTTGCGAAGGCCGGTCTCCGTCTTGTCCGCAAGCTCGATTGCCTCGTTCACGACATCCCATGCGTAGATCGTCTCCGCATAACCGTTCAGATAAAGATAGTTAAGCATGGAGTGGATATAACTCTCCAGTCTCTTAAGCATCGTATCGCGGTCCACAAAACAAACCGGGTCAAGCCGTTCAAACCGGCGCATGTGCGGATTCTGCTTCAGAAGCTCCGGATCCGTCGGGATCGTCACCGGCTTGTACCCCTTGCAGAACGCCTCCTGCGGGCACTGGCTGTGCCACACCATAACGTGCGCACGCATCTTCAGACCGTTCGCCTTCGCCCAATCGAGCATTCTCTTGGCGTTGGGGTTGATCACATAAGGCAGGTAATCCTCCCGGGCCTCCGGGCTGCTCCAACCCATGTTGTACGCGGGTTTCATCTCGTTCGCGCAGGTCATGCTCGAGAACTCCCGCAGGATCAGCGCCTCCTTCTCGGGGTTGCCGATCTCGTTGTTTTGGAACATGTCGTGGATGGATTCCACGGCAGTACCGATCTTGAATAAATCCTTGTAAGCCTCTTTCAATACCATCGTTCCATTCTCCTTTGTTGTAAATTAGCTGCCCTGGGCGAAGCCCGGGTCTCCTGCGATTTCTGCAAGCGTCCCAAGATAGCGGAGCCGCATACTCACAAGGTGCAGGCCTTCCTGCGAAAAATGCATCCGTCCGATGGCGTGGTTCGAGTTGAAGAACAACTTGCCGGACATGGAAACCGGCTTGCCGTCTGTCCCGTGGTACACAAAGGACAGCACCGGAATCCCGGAGAAGAAGCAGGTTACCGGCAGCTGCGCCGCCTCCGTCCCCTCGCCGATCGCCGTGAGTTCAAACTCGTAGCCGCCCATCTCCTCAAGGTTGAGACCGTAGGAGTAATCGGCGCCGCGAACCGCACGGACGTGGGACATATCGATGGTGGTGTCGCGTGCCACCTCGAAAAATTCGATGTTGCTGTCAGCGGTGGTCTCCCACTCGGGTCCGCGGCCGAGCACCGTGATTTCCTCCGCCTCGCCGCACATGCGAAGCATCGTGGGAAGGCGCATCAGGACTCCGCAGACATTGGCCGCAGTGCGGAGCAAAACGGCGCGGGACACCTTGCCCGAAGCAATTGCCTCCGGAAGGTTGTCGCCGTGGTTATTCTTCGAACCGTCGGGACAGATCATGTAGGTGTCGTTCTGGGCGAGCACCATATCCGCAAAATTCGTGTGGCTTCCGCCGGCACATTCCGCCCGGCCGGTCGCCGCATTCTCGTTGATGGCAGCCCACCAGTCGGTCATGACGAAGCCGTCGAAGCCCCACTGCTCGCGCAGGATCTTCGTGTTGAGCTCTGCGTCGCAGGAGGTCCACATGCCGTTCACACGGCCGTAGGTAGTCATCACCGTGCAGGCACCGCCCTCGCGGACGGCAAGCTCAAAACCGCGGAGGTAAAGCTCCCGGAGCGCACGCTCCGAAACTACGGAATCGCTTGCATAGCGGTTGAGCTCCTGATTGTTGCAGCAGAAATGCTTGATGGTTCCGGTAACGCCCGCACGCTGCAGACCCTCAAGCTCCGAGGCTGCCATCTTTCCGGTGAGGAACGGATCCTCACTGAAGTACTCAAAGTTGCGTCCGTTGAAGGGATGACGGTGCAGGTTCATGCCGGGTCCTAAGAGACAGTCCACCTTGTTGAGGCGCATTTCCCGACCGACCATCTCGAAGAGGTCCGCCACAAGATCGCGGTTAAATGTGCAGGCGATCAGGGTGCCGATCGGGATCGCCATCGCCTTGTCGCCGCAGTCGAGGCGCAGTCCGCTGGGGCCGTCCGAGCAGCAGCCGCAGGGCACGCCGTGGGCCTTCAAAACATCGGAGGTTCCGCCGTAGGCCGATGCCGTTCCCGGCGTCACCTTCGGGCTTCCCATTCCCTCGCCGCGGACAAAGGGCAGAAGCTCCTCGTCCGTAAACTGCGCGAGGAATTCATCCATCGTAACCTTCCCGTCACGCACATCTTTAAGCATCATTCCCCGGTCGCCCGTGTAGGCAGGTGCCTCCGGCAGAATCGGGTTTGCACCCTCGCCGCAGCCGAAGTTGTCGGTGCGGATCGGAACCGCATCGTAGCGGTAAGTATACTCGTCAGCGCCGCTCGCCTTCCGGACCGCCGTTCTCCGCACAAACGGGAAGGACGGCTTCATGGCGGACTCGCACTCCTCGACGACCTCAGTCTTAGCAAGCGTAAAGCGGTACACCGGGACAGCGTCACGCACATTTTCCCCGAGGAAAATGACGTACTCGCCCGCTTCCATCACAAAGCAGCTCTCAAATCCGCTTGCGCCGGAATCATCGTAGGAGGACAGCTCGCGGCGGTCGATGGTGAGAACAACGGTCTCCGACTCGCCGGGTGAAATCTCCCCGGTCTTGATAAATCCTGCGAGAACCCGGACGGGCTTTCCGAGCGCTCCCTGCGGAGCCTGCGCGTAGCACTGAACCACGCACTGGCCCTTGTAAGAGCCGGTGTTTCGCACCGTCGCCGAAACATAGAGATATTCGCCGTCGTACTGCGACTCGCCGGGTACAATCTCAAAAGTCGTATAGGACAGGCCGTAGCCGAAGGGATAGCGAACCTTCTCCTTCGCCGCCGTCTCAAAATGCCGGTAACCGACATAGATGTCTTCCCCGTAGAAGTTGCGCACCGGACTTCCGAAGTTCTCATTGGCCGGATAATCCGCTGCCGAATAAGCGATCGTATCCGCAAGGTGGCCGCTGGGACTCACACGCCCCGTGAGGACATCCGCAACGCCGGCGCCTGTCATGACGCCGCCCTGCCAGATGTACATCACTGCCGCCGGATTGAAGCGGTCGACAAAGCTCATATCGATAATGTTGCCGGTGTTCAGAAGGACGATCGTCCGCGGGCAGGCCGCGCAGACCGTCTCGATCAGGTCTTCCTCCGCGGATGTCAGAAGATACGAGCCCGGAAGGTTCTTGTTGTCCTGATCCTCGCCGGCGCTTCGCCCAAGTAAAATGACCGCCGCGTCCGTGCGGGCAGCCACTGCCTCCGCAAGCTCTCTACTCACCGGCATCTCCACCTGGGACCAGGGCTCCTTGCCCCAGCCGATTCCGACCTCGCGGGGATTGGCCTCCTCCCATGTGCGGTAGATTTCCATAAGCTCCGCGTCGAGGGTAATGCCCTCCTCCGCCTGAAGTGCGTCAAGGATACGCACTCGTTTGGGACTGTTCACCAGACCGCCGGAGCCGATGCCGGCGATGTACTCCTTACTCTGCATGCGCCCGTAGAGAGCAACACGGCAGGAACCGGCAATCGGCAGGGCATTGTCATTTTTCAAAAGGACACAGCCTTCCGAGATGACGCGCCGTGCCAGCGCTTCGTATTCCCTGTAATCCAATACCATATAGTTTCCCCTTTCCTCCTGTTTTTAAAAAAGCCGGGCACCTGCCGATGCCCGGCTGCAAGTTCACTCACAAACAAATTGAAATCACGCCCGTATTTTCCAACAACTTTTCCACACCCAAAAGGATCAGCATCACGCCGCCGATGATCTGGACGAGCTCATTGTAGCGGGTTCCCTTCCGCCTTCCGAGCCACACGCCGAAGATGGACATCATGGCTGTCACAAGCGCGATGACGAGCAGGCCCGTCACAACGATCCCGAGGCTCTGTCCCACGAACAGAAGTCCCACCAGAAGGGCGTCGCAGCTGGTGGCGATCGCCGGACCGATCATGCTGTACACGTCGATGTCGTCCTTCTCCTGAGGAATGTGTGTAGTCATGGATTCCACGATCATGTACACGCCGGCGAGACCAAGCGCGACGCAAGGCACCCAGACATAGGAATCGTACGTATGAATCTTGGAAATCAGCTTGCCGAACAGAAATCCGAACAGCACCATCGATGCCTGACAAAGCCCGAACCAGAACGCACAAGCCATGGCAATCCGCTTACCGCGGTACTCCCGGATCAGACTCTTCTGCGCCGACATGGCGAAGGAATCCATCGCCAGACCGATTGCCACTAAAATCAATACCACATAACCCATATTCTCAATCATCCTCCCTGCCGGCACACCGCCGTTTTCCACGGGCTATCTTATCATACATCCGCGGTATCGTCAATGTGGTGCAGGAGTTCACGAAGCAGCGCAAACGCCTTCACGGCGCCCGCTGTGACGTTCTTTTGGAAATCCCCGCCGTCGCCCTCGTAGGTGTCGCTGATGCATTTGACGGAAAATGCCTTCACCCCGTTGCGCTCGGCAACCCGCGCGATCGCGGCAACCTCCATGTCGCAGATATCGCAGCCAAGAGCCGCCAGAGAATCCTTGTCCGCAGGATCTTCCACAAAGCGCTCACCGCTGGCTGCAACCGTCTCCCGCAGATCGGGGCGGATGCTCTTCGCAAGCGCCACAAGCTCTGCATCCAGCGGAATCCCCGCATCCGGGTACTCCGAATATTGGTGCGGTCCGACAGGGTCGATGCACGAGGTGTCAAAGTCATAGTTGATTGCCGCCCTGACCGCAAAGAGGTCCCTCACGGCAAGTCCCGGACGGATTGCGCCCGCCACGCCGAAGTTCATGATGAGTTCGCAGTCAAACGCGGTGATCAGGAACTGCGTTGCGGAAGCCGCGTCAATCTCTCCCCAGCCGGAAAGCACCGCGTAAACCTCGTGTGCTCCCATCTGCGCACGGTACGCCGAGCGGCGTCCCACCGTCACGAGCTCCAGCGTCTCTCCCGACTCCAGAAAAGCTTTCAGTTCCCGTTCAATTGCGATCACAACACCGATTTTCATCCGGTTTCTCCTCCCCTCTCGGAAATCATCCCTATTATACTCCAGTTTCGTCACGGACTCAACGGTTACATCTTGCAAAACGATGTCGAATATGCTACTTTTATCTTGTGTTGTAGTATATTATAAATCTATGTAGTATTTTGTATTCAGAGGAAAAGGGATCAACTGCCTTGTGCTGCTGACAGCACGGTTTTTTCAGGAGAAGACATGTTAAGCGAAAAAGATTTTACAGCGTTGAAAGACCACCTTCCGTTCTGGGAATATGTCCCGGAAAATCTCGCCGAGCGCGTGCGCACGCACTCCTATGTCCGTGAGTTTATCGCAGGGGAAAAGATCACGGACGCCGGAAACTCCAACATCGGAATGGTACTGGTGGTTACCGGCCGGATCCGCGTCTCCTTAGTGTCGTCCACCGCCCGGGAGGTAACCATAAGCGTCGCGCGCCGCGACGAAGTGATCTACATCGGAGGCAACCCTACTCCGAACGTTTTGAACAACTACGAGCTGGAGTCCGAGGTGGATTCCCGCGGTATCATCGTACAGATGGTTGATTTCATGGCGCTGCTCCAGTCGGACATGCACATTGAGAACGCGGTCCTCCGCAATGTCTTGGGACAGTTCAACCGGATCCTCTTCGATATGCAGAATTTCCTCTTTCAGGATCTGGACAACCGTCTCGCCGCACAGCTTTTGTTTGAATACCGCCAGCAGGGCAGCACGTCCATCGCGACTACCCACCAGCGCATTGCGAACAGCATCGCCTCCTCGAGAGAGGTTGTGTCCCGCACGCTGAAACTCTGGGAGCGCCGCGGACTGCTCACGCTCTCCCGCGGGAAAATAATCCTGCATTCCCTCGCCGCGATCAAAGAGATTGCCGGTGAGTGACCGGTCCTGCATTTTCCGAAAACAAGGCAGAAGCCCATTGCGGACTTCTGCCTTTTCTGATTTCCGGTTTAATTTTTCGGGCGAAGCATCAATCGTCGGGCTTCTCGCCGGTACCGCCGCAGGCCGGACACTTTTTCGTGCCGTGGCACTGCTCGCACACGGATTTGCCGGTGCCGTGGCAGTCGTCGCAATCCTTGTCCTCGCCGTGGCACCGCAGGCATTCCACCTCGCCGGTTCCGTCGCATCGCTCGCAGACGCCGGTGCCCCAGCAGACCGAACAGCCTTCCTTCTTCCGCGGCTCTCCGCCGGGTTCGTTGGGATCGTCCGGTCCCGGCTGGTTCGGGTCGTCCGGTCCGGGCTGGTTCGGATCCTCCGGGTCTTCCGGTTCCGGCTCGAACTGCACGGAAGCATCCACCTCCGTCTTCGGGACAGCCGTAAAGCCGTTGCGTGCCGCACAATCCTGTACGGCGTGTTCCGCCTTCTTGAGGATCTCATCCCCCTCAGACTTCGGCGCATTGGCGTTCACGATGGTCAGATTGACCTCGCCGGCGTCCTTTAAGTATCCTTCGTCATGGGAAAATCTCACGATGTCGTCGAGGGCTGCCTCAATGTCCCGCCCCACAAGCGCACATCGCTGTTCAACCTTCTTGGCGTCCTCATTGAGCGCCTCATAGGCGATTACCTCTTCATCTGCGACATACAGCATAAACTCCGGATTGATTTTCACCTTCAACCCGAAATCATAAACCTCCGGCTCCTTCGACTGCGGTGCATCGGGAACGATCTGCTCCCCGCCGGGCGTGGGCTTTTCATCGCCGGGGTTGTCAACCGGCGGCTTCTGCTCCTCCGTGGGCGTCGACGCCGGAGTTTCCGTCTTCGGCTCCTTGTCCTTGCCGCACGCGCAGAGGGAAAGCACAAGCGCCAAACCTATCAACAAAATCCATACTCTTCGGTTCTTCATAGATTCCTCCTCTCCGGGAAATATCCCCTTTCTATGAAAAAAGAATAGCACAGCCGTCGGCGGCGGTGCAAGCGCAATGCGGGGGTGCCTCCCCGGGAGCCGGGATTCGTTGCGGATTTCGCGGAAAATTTGCAATCTTTCACTGCAAAACCGCATCTTACATTTTTTTACTTTTCGAAAAATCATAACCACCCGTCTAACGGGTGGTTTGCTCGCCCCTATAAGGGGTCGTTACCGGCCAGCGCCTAAAGGCGCTGGCTTTCACGTTGTTCAAGCCTTATTGCCTTTGACTCGTCGCCGCCCTTGAAAGGGCGTTC
>JAGCVY010000014.1 GCA_017962105.1 Lachnospiraceae bacterium | reverse complement strand
TCTCAAAGATCCGCGGCACATCCTCCGGAGCGATGCCGATCCCGGTGTCGCGCACGATCACCTTCGCGTCGTCCGTGAGCGTCACAGTCACACCGCCCTCGTAGGTGTATTTGATCGCGTTCGAGAGGATCTGCTCCAGAAGGAACGTGAACCATTTGTCGTCGGTGACGACCTTCACCTTGTTCGGTTCATAGGAAAATGAGAGCTTCCGCGCGATAAACTGCGGCGCGTACCGCCGCACCGATGCCCGGATCAGCTCGTCAAGGTCGCACTCGCGCACCGCAAGGTCCGACGCATCCTCCCCCAGGCGGATGTACCCAAGCGCCATGTCGACGTACTGCTCCGTGCGGAACAGCTCCGGAACGATCGCGCGGCTCAGTTCGGTGTCCTCGGATTTCGCAAGCATCTGCATGACCGAGAGCGGCGTCTTGATCTGATGAACCCACGTCGTGTAATAATCCTTCGCCTCCCGGCGCTCCGTGAACCTTCGGTCCTCAATGTCCTCAATGCGCTTCCACAGCGCCTGCACCAGATCGGCGTAGTCCGTCGCCGCCACGCCGTACTCGTCGATCAGGTCCGTCCTCTCGTACGAGGCCGTGCGGATGCTTCGAAGACGCGCGTTATGGCGCCGGTACTCCCTCACGAAATCGAGCGTCAATATTGCAAGTCCGAATGCAACACACAGAAGCAGCGAATACACGATCGCTTCACTGCGAATGCTGTAGAGCCAGAACACCATCCGGCAGATCGCAACTGCCACAATCCCCCAGATGATCGGGTACACTCGGTCCCTCAGAAATTCAAAAAGAAATTTCATGGATGTATTCTCCGTTCTTCATGCTGTCACTCCACAATGTAACCGCTGCCGACCTTCGTGGTGATGTAGCCTGGCAGTCCGAGTGCCTCCAGCTTCTTGCGAAGCCTGTTTACATTGACTGTCAGCGTGTTCTCCTCCACATAACAGTCGTCCTGCCAGAGTGCCGTCATAAGTCGATCTCTCGAGACGATCCGCCCCTTGTTTTCGAGGAGCGTGCGGAGGATGCGGAACTCATTTTTCGTGAGCTCAACGCGCTCCTCCGCAACCGTCACGGAGTTATCACCAAGGTTAAGTTTCAAGCCGCGGTGCTCCAGTTCCTGCGGCATCTCGCCGAGGTCGTAGGCGCGGCGCAGTATCGCCGACACCTTCGCCGTGAGCACCATCGGGTCCACGGGTTTCGGGATGAAATCATCCGCCCCGAGGTTCATCGCCATCACGATGTTCATGTTGTCCGCCGCGGACGAGAGGAACACGATCGGCACGTTCGAGATCTTGCGGATCTCCGTGCACCAGTGATACCCGTTGAAGAACGGAAGCATCACATCCACGAGCACAAGCTGCGGGTCGCACGCCGCAAACTCCTCCATCACGTTGCGGAAATCCCGCGCCGTGACGACCTCGTTGCCCCAGCTCTCAATCTGTCTCTTCACCGCCTGCGCGAGCGCGTAATCATCTTCTATCAGGAAAATTCTCTTCATTCGTCGTCCCTCCGGTCGGGTTGGTCTTTCGTGTTGTCGGGTTCTGTACTGTGTTTTTTCTTCCTGATCTGCTCGATCAACGTCGTTACATTCAGTTTGGAAATGCGATCCGGATATTGTCCGATGAACTCGACCATGATTTCTCTCGCTTCCTGTTCTCCTTTACGCACTTCGAGATACAGATCTTCATAATCTGCCCGTGCAACAGCTTCCCGAATAAACGTTGACGCATTGGAACTTATCCCGTCCCATGATCCGTACAGTTCTTTGACTGCTTTATCGATCATATCTAACGTGATCGGATTTCCCCTTTCCTTATGAGCTGCCAGAATACCGACGATATCGGATATATCATTTTTAAAATCCCGATATGACCGAAGCTTCATCGCCACCAGATACTCGCCTTTCACAACCCGGACATTGAAAACCTGGCTGAATGTTCGATAGTACGATGAGCACATCACCAATCCGCGGCTGTATGAAGCCTTCTTCGTAAAACCCGTATTGATCCAATCGTGCGGCAAATGATACCGTTCTTCTACCTTCGCAATCGCTTCTTTCATGACTGACGCCGCCTGGATCAAAGCATCAATGTCCTCGGTCGCATCGCGAAACTGATACTCCGCAATAATTGCTGCCCCTCCTACCATTACAATCTCCGCAGGGGTATTTCTGCCTCCGCCTCTCTTGTATTCTTTCGCCAGTTCACTCAAATATCGGTTCAGTGTTTCCCGGGTGATAATCTTGTTATCATCAGAATTACTAACAGACATCCCGCACCTCACTTTCTATAATATTAAACCGTGCAAACTCCGGAATTGCATTGGAAACCGCATCATCCAGAAGTGTATTGTCCTGCATAACCTTAGCCTCTACCCGAAGGCTCGAAGGAAAAATCGGCTTCTGCAATCTGACCTCACGCAGGGAATCGTATTTGTCACACAACGGAATATCATTTTCTCTGCTCAAATAATCGACCATCGCCACAAGATATAACGCCTCGGGGTACCAGCCCCGCTCAAAGTATTTCTCTGCTTCATCGCCGCTCAATGTCTCAATCAGAAAATCCAGATCGCCGAGTCTCTTGACATTGTGGCACACATTACTCCGAAACAGATCAAACGAAGGCCTGTTATACATGCGCTTCTCAAGCATCTCCTCCATCGTCATGCCAAGCACCTTGGCGATGCGGTACACCGTCTCCGCCGTGCACTTCTCAATCTTTGTCTTCCCGCAGCACAAATCACTGATGGTCGCATAGGGAACTCCGCTCTCCTTTGAAAGACGGTATGCGGTTATATTCTTCTTGTTCAACAGATCGCGAAACATCTCTTTCTCCTCCGGCATTACAAAACAATTCACACTTATATAACGGTGTACCGTACTACGACATAATTATAACGGTATTCCGTTGTATTGTCAACAACGTTCCGCTCACCCCGCCGGAAACGTTGTTTCCGCGAGTCGACGATCCGGGACCGCGCCCTTCAGCAGTGGAAGTGCTCTCGCTTAGCGCGTAAAAAAATGAGGCTGCCTTTCAGCTCGCCTCATTATCGC
>JAGCVY010000013.1 GCA_017962105.1 Lachnospiraceae bacterium | reverse complement strand
GTTCCAGCAGTATCCTGGAGGACGGCTTCGGCAACGCATTTGCCGGCAAATACGAATCCGTCTTCTGCGCAAACCGCGGAACCCTCGAGGAGCGGCTTGCGGAGTTTGACAACGCGGTGAAGATCGTGTACGCCAGCACGATGGGGCTCTCCGCACTCGACTACCGAAAGCAGCGCGGGCTCGACAGGAGGGACGAGCAGATGGCGCTCCTCCTACAGCGCGTGTCGGGGTCCTACTACGGACTCAATTACATGCCCTGCGCGGCCGGCGTCGGATACTCCTACAGCCCGTACCGGATCATGAAGGACAGCGACCCGACGGCGGGAATGCTGCGGCTTGTCATGGGGCTCGGCACCTCGGCCGTGGATCGGACGGAGGGGTCGTACCCGAGGGTTGTGAACCTCGATATGCCGGAGAAGACGTCCTATTCCTCCTCCGCGGACAAGCACAAGTTTTCCCAGGGCAAGGCGGAGGTCATCGACATGACGGCGCACACGCTCCGGAAGCGGACCTACGATGAGCTGGCGCCGGATATCCCGAAGTATCTGGAGAAGATCCTTTTAGAGCACGATTACGACGCCGAGCGGAGGCTCCGCGAGATGGGCAGGGACCGGGACGTGAAGTTCATCTCCTGCAAGGGGC
This sequence comes from Lachnospiraceae bacterium, assembly GCA_017962105.1. Taxonomy (GTDB): domain Bacteria; phylum Bacillota; class Clostridia; order Lachnospirales; family Lachnospiraceae; genus ISDg. The sequence goes on along the minus strand of JAGCVY010000013.1, from coordinate 56,060 downwards.
TGGTGGCCAACGCGACGCTGATGGATCAGATGCGGCGGATGCTCCGGTGCATCCAGGATGAGTACGAGTACCCCGTGGATACGGAGTTCACGATCAATCTATCGGAAAATGGGGAGTACTCCGTGGACCTTCTGCAGTGCCGCCCGCTGCAGGTGCAGAAAGGAAAGACCGGCACGACGGTGCCGGAGGATATCCCTGCGGAGCGGATCCTTCTCGAGAGCAGGGGCGCTTCCATGGGCATCTCCAAGGCGTCGGAGCTGGACATCATTGTCCGGGTCGATCCGGTCGGGTATTACAACATGCCCTACAAGGAGAAAAACCTTGTGGCGAAGCTGATCGGGAAGATCAACTGGACCTACCGGGATTCCGGGAAGCACATGATGCTGATCGTGCCGGGAAGAGTCGGCACAAGCTCGCCGGAGCTGGGAGTTCCGACGGCATTTTCCGACATCAGCGAGTTCGACATCATCTGCGAGACCGAGGAGTCGAAGGCCGGGTACAACCCGGAGCTCTCCTACGGAAGCCATATCTTCCAGGATCTTGTCGAGGCGGAGATTCTGTACACCGCGGTGTTCCATGATGAGAAGACGATCCATTACCGGCCGGAGAAGCTGGCAGGATTTCTGGACATCACGGCGGAGTTCGCGCCGGATCCCGCGGCGGAGGGGATCGTTCACGTGTACGATGTCTCCGGCGGAAAATGCGAGGTCTACAACGATGTGTCCGAGGAGCATCTGCTGATCACCTGCGGGGCGAAGACGGAAGAACAGTAATAACAGCCAAGGAGTCGGTAACGGTATGAAAAATCATTTGATCAAGGTCGCGGCGGTGGTTCCGCAGCTGCGGGTGGGCGATGTGGATTTCAATGCGGAACAGGTGATCGCTGCGCTCCGGGAGCAAAGCGACAGCGGGCTTTTGGTGTTCCCGGAACTCACCCTCACGGGGTACACCTGCGCGGATCTGTTTCAAAGCGACCTGCTGCTCCGCAAGTCGGAGGAGGCGCTTGTGCGCTTGGCCGAGGCGACGGAGCGAAGGGTGGTCACGGCGGTTGTAGGCGTTCCCATCCGGTGGGAGAACAGCCTCTACAACTGCGGAGCCGTGCTCTCCCAGGGGCGGATCGCGGCGTTGGTTCCCAAGACATTTCTTCCCAACTATTCGGAGTTCTATGAGGCCCGGTGGTTTGCCTCCGGCAGGGATCTTCGGGGAGCGACGGTCCGGATCGGAGGACAGGAGGTGCCCTTCGGAACCGACATCCTGTGCGGGGACGAGGACTCCGGAGCCGTGCTCGGGGTGGAGCTGTGCGAGGACCTATGGGTCCCGGACAAGCCCAGCACCCATGCCGCTCTCGCGGGGGCTGTGATCATCGCCAATCTGTCGGCGTCCGACGAGATCATCGGGAAGGAAGAGTACCGTTCGCACCTTGTGCGGCAGCAGAGCGGCGCGTGCTACTGCGGCTATGTGTATGTATCCTCGGGGACTGGGGAGAGCAGCACGGACCTCGTATTTTCCGGACATGCCATGATCGCCCAGAGCGGGTCGATGCTTCGGGAGAGCATTTTCCCCTCCGGAGCTAGGACGGAAACGGCGCTTTTGGATCTCGGGTGTATCCTGCACGACCGGAGGCGGCAGAACACCTTCGGGACCGTCGGCGCGGAAAACTATCGGAGAGTTTCCGTGAGCATGCCGGCCGTAGGCAAGGCGGAGACGGAGATCGGGGAGATGGCGGAGATCATGAAGGCCCAGAGGTACCCGGCGCCGCGGAATCCCTTCGTGCCTGCCGACGGGAGCAAACGGGATGCGAGATGCAGAAGGATCCTGCAGATCCAGAGCAACGGTCTTGCCACGAGAGTCCGGGCAACCGGGATCAAAAACCTGGTGATCGGCGTGTCGGGGGGACTGGATTCGACGCTTGCGCTCATCGTCTGCGCGGAGGCGAAGAAGCTGGTTCCGGACATCCGCATCACGGCATACACCATGCCGAATGAGGGAAACACCTCGGGGCGTACCTACGAGAATGCCGTGAAGCTGATGAAACTGCTGGCGGACGAGGCCTGTGAGATACCGATCAAGGAGGGCGTGGAACTGCACCTCTCGCAGCTCGGTCACGAGAAGACCTACCAGGGGGAGGGGGATGTCACCTACGAGAACGCCCAGGCGAGAATGCGCACCTATATTCTGATGGACGCGGCGAATCAAAAAAACGGCCTCGTTGTGGGAACCGGAGACCTGTCGGAGCTGGCGCTCGGGTGGTGTACCTACAACGGGGACCATATGTCGATGTATGCGGTTAACGCGTCGGTGCCGAAGACGCTGGTGCGCTTTATCTGCAGCTCCTACGCGGAACTGTGCGGCGACAGCGAACTTCGGGAGACGCTTCTCTCCATCTGCGATACGCCCATCACGCCGGAGCTCACTCCCAGCGCGGACGGGGCCTTCGCCCAGAAGACAGAGGAAAAGATCGGAAAATACGACCTGAACGATTTCTTTTTGTATTACACCCTGCGATACGGCTTCGAACCCGCAAGGTCCGCGGCCTACGCGCTGTGCGCTTATCCGGAACTGACCGAAGAGGAAGTGAAGACCGCCGCGCGGAACTTCTTCCGCAGGTTCTTCACACAGCAGTTTAAGCGAAGCTGCATGCCCGACAGCCCGAAGGTCGGTTCGGTTTCGCTGTCGCCTCGCGGAGACTGGCGCATGCCAAGCGACGCCGCGGTCGCCATGTGGCTTAAGGATCTGGAGTGAAGCATTTTCCGCCGTAAACGGAAGGAGTTACTCCTCGGCAGGATCCTCCGCAATCCGGTTGTATGTCGTAAAATGGTATGTCAGGTCATAGTAGGTCTGCTCGTCGCTCTCCTCGGTGAGTTCCCAGGCCGGGTTCTCGTCGAGGTTCGGAAAATACGTGTCGGCATCGTAGGAGTAGTCGATCTTCGTCACGAATGCGGCGTCGCACAGGGGCAGGAACTGCCGGTAAATGCTCGCTCCGCCGATGACGTAGACATCGTCCGGGGAATAGGCGGCAGCGGCCTCTGCGGCCTGCTTGACGCTGTGAACGATGACGGCGTCGGGAACGTAGAACTTCGGGTCTCTGGTGACCACGATGTTGACGCGGTTCTTGAGGGGTTTGCCGCCGGGGAAACTGGCCAGGGTGTTGCGGCCCATGATGACCACCTTGTTCATGGTCTGCTCTTTGAAAAAGCGCATATCCGCAGGGATGCTCACCAACAGTTGGTTGTTCTTTCCGATTGCCCAGTTGCTGTCAACTGCCACGATACATTTCATGTTGTTTCCTCCGTAAGCCATTTCGGTAGTAGCGGGATGATTATACCATATCCCCCGCCGGGAAAACAACTTTTTGGCGGAAAACAGCGCTTTTTTATTGCATTTTCCGTAAAATGGGACTATGATATTTCCAAGTTTGCAAAGCGCAGTTTTACTGCGGAGAATACTTCAGTTAGGAGAGTGAGAGTATGTTGAACATCCGTTATGAACTTACGAAGAATCCGAAGGCAAAGCCGGCAGCAGATGACCCGCTTCGCTTCGGTACGATTTTTACGGATCACATGTTTGTCATGAACTATGAGACCGGCAAGGGCTGGCACGACGCGCGCATCGTTCCTTACGGCAATATCAGCCTTGATCCTTCCGCAATGGTGTTCCATTACGGCCAGGAGATGTTCGAGGGTATGAAGGCGTATCGCACCGAGGACAACCGTGTCCTTCTGTTCCGCCCTTACAAGAATGCGGAGCGTGCGAACAACTCCAACAAGCGTCTGTGCATGCCGCAGATCCCCGAGGAAGATTTTGTAGAGGCCTGCAAGGCTGTCGTTAAGGTTGATCAGGACTGGATTCCGACCAAGCCCGGCACTTCCCTTTACATTCGTCCTTTCATGATCGCTACGGATCCGTTCCTCGGCGTTCGCGTTTCGGACACCTACCTCTTCATCGTAATCCTTTCCCCGGTTGGCCCGTACTATGCAGAAGGTCTGAACCCGGTTAAGATCTGGATCGAGGATGAGTATGTACGTGCCGTCAAGGGCGGTATCGGTGAGGCTAAGACCGGCGGCAACTATGTTGCTTCCCTTGCTGCACAGGTGAAGGCTCATGACGAGGGATACTCTCAGGTGCTCTGGCTTGACGGCCGCGAGAGAAAGTACATCGAGGAAGTCGGTGCCATGAACATCTTCTTCAAGATCGACGGCACAATCGTGACTCCTATGCTGAACGGCTCCATCCTTCCCGGCGTTACCCGTAACTCGGTTATCGAGGTTTGCAAGAGCTGGGGACTTCCGGTTGAGGAGCGCAGGATCTCCGTGGACGAGCTTGTTGAGGCAGGCCGCACGGGTGCTCTCGAGGAGTGCTTCGGTTCGGGTACCGCAGCAGTCATCAGCCCGGTCAGCCATCTTCGCTACGAGGATGAGGTGTTCCAGATCGGCGACGGCGGCATCGGCCCTGTAAGCCAGAAACTGTACGATACCATCACGGGCATCCAGCTCGGCAAGCTGCCGGATGACCGCAACTGGACGGAAGAAGTAAAGTAATCGGAATGCTTAAGAATTTGCGGAATGATTTTCCGCGATAATGGAATCCGAAATAGTCACCTGCCACGAAGCTGCAATTACTCCCGCGGGAGCGTAAGCTCTTCGCGGCAGGTGGTTTTGTTATAGGACGGTGTCTTATGGATCGATACACAAAACTGGACGGAAAGAGAGTCCTGATCTGGGGATACGGCCGCGAGGGCAAATCCTCCGAGAGGTTTCTCCGGGAATACTGCAAACCCGCGGAGATCGCTGTGTTTGAGGGAAAGAGAGAGGACATTGACGAGTCGAAGTACGACTGCATCCTCAAAAGCCCCGGCATTGTGATGCACGAGGAAAACCCCAAATACAGCTCCATGACGGAGATCTTCCTTGAGGAGTTCCGGGATCAGATCATCGGAATCACCGGCACAAAGGGCAAGAGCACGACCTCGTCGATGCTAGCGCATGTCCTGGGAGACTGTCTGCCCCGCAAGGTGATCCTTCTCGGGAACATCGGAAAGCCGTGCCTGGACTACTACGGCGAGATCGATGAGGACACCGTGATCGTGTTCGAGTTGTCCTGCCACCAGCTGGCCCATGTGCGCGTTTCACCGCATGTTGCGGTGTTTCTGAACCTCTTCGAGGAGCATCTGGACTACTACGGGACCATGGACCGGTATTTCGCCGCCAAATGCAACATCACCCGCTTCCAGAAGGCCGGAGACAGTTTCTTCGTCGGCGCCCAGGTCCCGCCCATCGAGACCGCGGCGAAAGTCACGAAGATTACCTTCGGCGAGGCGCCGGAGTATCACCTGCAGGTGCTCGGCGAGCACAACAACTACAACGCCGATTTTGTGTACCGCATCGCCACGGAGGTTTACGGGGCGGATGCGGAGGCTGTCAAGGCAAGCCTTCAGACCTTCACGGGTCTGCCGCACCGCCTGCAGCGCATCGGCGTGAAGGACGGCGTCACCTACTACGATGACTCCATCTCCACGATCCCCAACGCCACCATCGAGGCACTCGGGTCGATCCCGGGCGCGTACTCCGTCATCGTCGGCGGCATGGACCGCGGCATCGACTACAGCGCTTTAGTTCAGTTTATCCGGGAGAACCCGCAGTACCGCTACATCTTAGCCTACGAGTCGGGAAAGCGCATCTATGGGGAGGTTTCCGACTGCGGCTGGTGCTGCCTTGTGGAGGATCTTGCGGCAGCGGTTGCGGAGGCCAAGCGCATCACGCCTGCGGGCCGGGCCTGCGTTTTATCGCCGGCAGCGGCGTCCTACGGATACTTCAAGGATTTTGAAGAGCGCGGCAACGTGTTCCGCGAGCTGACCGGAGTCTGAAAGAAAGAAGAATCATACCATGAAGGCAAAAAGCACCCTGGTTTTTACGGGAGACATCGGGTTTGACAAGTACATGCACCGCCGTTGGAACGATGAGCGGCTCGTCTCGGACGAGGCGCTTGCTTTCCTGCGCTCCGGCGATCACCTCGTCATCAACGTCGAGGGCCCGATCACCCGCCGTCGGAAAATACCCGGCGTCACCGGGGCGGCAGCGGGCCTTTTGCACAGCATCCACCCCAACGCGGTGAAGTTTTTCCGAAACATCGGAGCGGATGTGTGGAACATCTGCAACAACCACATCATGGACGCGGGAGCCGTCGGAATGGACGATACCCTGGCGGCAGCGGAAGCCTTCGGTGCGAAGACGTTAGGGGCGGGCCGGGATATTGCGGAAGCGGCGAAGCCGCTCATTTTCCGGGAGGCCGGCGGAATCGGACTGATCGGCGTGGGATACCAGAGAGCCTGCCGAAAGGCCGGGGAGGACACCCCTGGGTGCCTTTCCTGGAGCGATATGGACCGCATCCGGGAGGCGATCGCAACGGTGAAGAAACAGTGCCGCTGGTGCGTCATTGTGGCCCATGGCGGGGAGGAATTCACGGCGCTGCCGTCGCCCTACACCAGAGACCGGTATCTTGCTTATCTGCAGATGGGAGCAGACATCGTGGTGGGACATCATCCGCACGTGCCCATGAATTATGAGACCGTCGGGGACAAGGTGATCTTCTATTCCCTCGGCAATTTCATCTTCGATACGGACTATCAGCGGGCGCAGTTCAACACGGAACGCGGCCTGTTCGTGCGGATTCATTTTACGAAGACGGAGTTTACCTGGGAGCCCTTCGGCATCCGGATCGACCGGAAGCGGGAGCGCGTGGTTTCGGAGGAGCTTCCGGACATTTTCGCGGATGTACAGCCTGCAGAGTATGAGCTTTTGGCTCCGCTTGCGGCGAAGGTGTTCGTCGAGAACACGAAACGGCAGCTTCGGTTCTTAAATCCCAAGAAGTTTGCGAACGCGACAGAGGAGGATTTTCGGGAAAATTTCTATGAGCCGCTTCGGAGCGGCCGCGTGCCGGGCGAGGTCCTGGACATGCAGATCGTGTACCCGCTGTCTCTGAGGGAGACGGAGAAGGCGTGGGAGAAGAGCAGCCTTTTACAGGTGAGGGAGTTTATGCTTCGTCAGCTGTGAGGATAGAAAAAAAAGGGGGATTAAAAACAATGAGAAGAATGCGAAGAGCTCTCGTGCTCGTCCTGAGCGTTCTGATGCTGTTTACGGCAGCGTGCAGCAAGCAGGATCAGACCAAGGATCGCAGCAGGAAAGAGACAACAGTAACGCCCGTGGAGGTGACTCCCACGGGAGAGGCGACAGCCACACCGGAAGTGTCGCCGGAGGTGACGGCCACGCCCGAGGCGACCGCTACGCCGGAGGTAACGCCGGAAGCGACGCCGACAGCCGAGCCTACGGAAACTCCGGCTGTGTTCAACCCGCCGGATCCGGGGTGTAAGATCGAGTTTCCGACGAGGGAGCTGTACCATTATGATATGGATCTGAGGCTTGACCCGGACAAACAAACGGTGAGCGGACATGTGGTGTTTGAGTTTTACAACGACACGGACGCTGTCTGGGACAAGCTGTGCATGCGGGATTACCCGAGCCTTTTTATCGACGCGGAGCATGCGGATATGAATTCCGGTACGAAGCTTGACGGCGCCCTTACGGAGATTAAAAACATCGTGGACGGCCGTGACAATTCCATATTGGCCTGCGAGCGCGAGACGGATGTTTCCGTTCTCTGGCTCACGCTTGTGAAGCCGCTGCAGCCGAAGGAGAAGATGACGTTGACGTATGATTTTACGGCGACCATCCCTTCCCTGGCAGACCGGTTCGGCGTCAGCAACGGCGTGTTCAATGTGACGAACTTCTACCCGATCCTTGCGGAGTATGACAAGAACGGCTGGTCCCACGCAGGATTTTACAACGTCGGGGAATGCTTCTACTCGGAAGTTTCCAACTATGACGTAAAGCTTACCGTTCCCAACGGGTATCTTGTTGCCTCGACGGGCACGGAGACCGGCCACACCGCCGGCGGCGACGGCGTCACCTACACCTACAAAGCGCCGTGCGTGAGAGACTTTGTCTTCTCGGCATCCGAACAGTTCGGGATCGTGACAGAAAATGTCAGCGGCGTCCGCGTCAATGTGCTGTACAACAAGGACAATCCACCTTCAGAGGACATGGATGAAGCGTTGAAGGCAAGCGTCAAAGCGGCGAAGGATTCCCTTGCTGCATTTGGCGAGGCGTTCGGCTGCTATCCGTACGAGGAGCTGGATATCATCCTCACCCCGATTTTTGCCGGCGGAATGGAGTATCCGAATCTGATCATCATTGCGGACTCCCTAGCCCAGCCGTATATGACATTTACCGGGCCCGATTACAGTGATCTGGAGACCTGTATTGCCCACGAGATCGGGCATCAGTGGTTCATGGGCATCGTCGGAAGCAACTCCGGCATGCAGCCCTGGCAGGATGAGTCCATCACGTCCTACTCGGAACTGGTGTATCTGGAGTACCTCGGCGATCTGGGTATCTATGGGGAGTACAACAGCCGCGAATACGCGGATCTGAGCTTGAAGGATGTCGCAGACAAACTCGCCGAACAGGATCTGCTGCCGGTCAACCGTTCCTACTACGAGTTTTCAAACTCGAGCCGCTACGTCACTGCCATCTACAGCGTCGGAGAGATGGTGCTGTACCAGATTGAAGAGACCATCGGGCGGCAGGAAATGCACTCCGTGCTCCGTGAGTATGTGCACCGCAATGCGTTCACCAACGCGGATCCCGAGAGCTTCTTCGAGGTTCTCTATGAGTGCGCAGGGAAGGACAACGAGGATCTGAATGCCCTGATTGCGAACTGCTTTATAAGATAATCGGAAAACCTGTTTCCCGACTAAAAAAACTTTTCGGAAAATAATACTCCCGTGCATCGGTAACTGCCGTGCACGGGAGTTTTCGTTTCTGTTCAAAGGATGTTTCGACGCCTGCCCGGACTCGTCCGGGCGCTCAGCGGTTTACGCTTTGGAAAGGTCGTCTGCGGCCTCTTCCGAAACAGGGCTGTCTGCGGATTTGGCCGTGAATGCGGGAGCCGCTTCAATTGCGTCGATCCGCTGCGAGAGCGACGGATGCGAGTACTCAAGAAGGATCAGAGCCGGGGACGGAGCGACATCGCCGAAGTCGGTCTGCGTCAGTTTCTTGAGGGCGCTGATCAGGTCGGCGCCATACCCTTCCTCCGTGGCAAAGCGGTCGGCGCGGTATTCATGACGGCGGGAGATGGCGTTGACCAGGATTCCGTAGAGCGGCGCGATGATCGCGAACTCCACGGAGAGGATCAGGATGACGGCGAAACCGTAGTTGATCTTATCAAAGCCGAAGGCGGTGAAGACGGACTCAGAGCGAAGGGTGAGCCATGCGAGGGTCGAAAGGAGCAGCATCTGGATGAGGCTTGCAGTCTGGCCTTTGAGGGTGTCCTTGTGGACTCCGTGGCCGAGCTCGTGGGCAAATACCCCGCAGATTTCATCGGGGGTCAGCTTCTCGATGAGCGTGTCATAGAGGACAATGGACTTGGTCTTGCCGAAACCCGCGAAATACGCATTTGCTTTTGTTGAGCGCTTGGAAGCGTCCATCACCTCGATGGCCCGCACCGTGAATCCGTGTTTGGTCAGAAGGTTGGTCAGTTTCGTGCGAAGCTCGCCCTCCTCAAGGGGAGTAAACTTGTTGAAGATCCGGGTGAAAAGCGGGAAGAGGAACAACAAAAGCAGGAAGAAAACCATCAGCACTCCGGCGAATGCGACGATCATCCAGTCTCCGAGAGCCTGGTGCAACAGGGCAAGAATCCACGTGATCAGGGTAAGGATTCCCAGGGAGATCACGATCTCCTTGAGCTGGTCGACGAAGAAGGTTCCTTTCTTCGTGCGGTTAAACCCGTATTTTTCCTCGATCTTCATAGTGTCATAGTAGTTGAACGGCATGACAACGACTTCCGTGAGCACCGACAGGAGCAGTACCGCGAAAAGCTGCGGAACCAGACCGTTCGGGAAGAGTCCGGCGAACGCGGCGTAAAGGTCCGCTGCGATCAGCACGATCTCCGTTGCGAGGCTGACGCAGGAGGAGATGATGGAGAGGCGGCATTTTTCGACGCGGTAGGCACACCATTTTTCGTAGGTCGCTGCGTCGTAGATGTCGGAAACATTTGCCGGGATTTTGTTGCGGGTCGAGCGGAGCTTGAGGAAGGTCACCATCAGCTTGTAAAGGAAAATGACACAGAGCAGGATGATGACAAGGAGCTTGTAATTCATGTTGATGCCTCCGAAACGGAAATCTGTGAAAACGGCCGGAAGTCGAGACTGCCGGCCGCCATTCTACAAAAGTAGTATCATGAAAATACTGGGTGTTTACATCGTCGTGTAGTTATCGAAATAGCCCTGGATCAGGATGATCGGCGTGCCCTTATCGCCCGAGCCCGAGGTCAGGTCGCACAGCGAACCTATGAGATCCGTGAGCTGGCGGGGCGTTGTTCCCTGGGAAGCCATGTTACCCACGAGACTGCCTTCCTTCGCCTTGATGCTGGCGGAGATTGCGTCGCGGAGCGCCTCGCCGGTGAGGTTTGCGAAATCGTTGTCGGCAAGGTACTTCAGCTTCAGCTCGTTCGGTGTTCCCACAAGTCCTGCGGTAAATGCGGGGCTGACCACCGGATCGGCGAGCTCCCAGATCTTGCCCTGGGGATCCTTGAAAGCGCCGTCGCCGTACACCATGACTTCGACATGCTTTCCGGTCTTTGCGAGGATCTGCTCCTGAATGGCTTCCACAAGCTTCTGGGCTCCCTCGTACTGCGGGAAGAGCTTCACCTTGTCCTCGGTGGATTTGTTCGAGCCGAGAAGACCGAAGCGGTCATTGTAGCCGCTGCCGTTCACCGGTGCAGTCATCAGATCCGCAAGGTTGCAGACAGCCTTTGCGCCTGCTGCGAGGAGGATGCGCTTCGTGCGCTCTCTCGTGTGGATGTCGCAGTTGATGACGCAGTCCGTGTAGCTCAGGATGGTCTTGGGCTGGTTCGCGAAGACAACCTCAACTTCCGCGCCGCACTCGGTGATCAGGTTCGAGTAGTACTCGACATAGTCAACGCCGGTGAACTCGTGCTTGCGATAGCCGAAGAGCTCGCGGTATTTTGCAAGGTCCAGCACATCGGAATAGGGGTTGACGCCGGACTCATCAATCTGATCGAGCGTCACAAGGGCATTGCCGACCTCGTCGCTGGGGTAGCTGAGCATCAGGACAATCTTCTTACATCCCTTAGCGATACCGCGCAGCACGATGGCGAAGCGGTTGCGGGAGAGGATCGGGAAGATTACGCCCACCGTGCCGCCGCCGAGCTTGGCCTTCACATCAGCCGCAATATCGTCGACGCTTACGTAGTTGCCCTGCGATCTCGCGACGATGGATTCCGTGAGTGCAATGACATCGCGGTCGCGAAGTTCAAACCCCTCGCTCTCCGCCGCGCCGAGCACGCTTTCCACAGCGATGTCGACGAGGTTGTCACCCTCGCGGATGATGCCGCAGCGAATGCCTCTTGATACAGTACCGACTCTTCGTTCCATAGTGTGGACTCCTTTGTTTTGTGTAGAGTTATTGGGATTTCGGTCACCCGAAAACCACAGGAAATTATACCATATCGAGGGGGGAGTTTCAATGTTAAATCACCGTTAAATGTACCGGTTCCGTCTTGACAGGAGAGTATAAAAATAATTTACTATATGGCAAGTGGGACGCGATGCCGTATGGTCGGTCATCGCTCAGAACCCACGGAGGCAAATCGGTGAAAAAGACAACATAAACGGTGATCCAGAGAGAGGAGTGTCCGAACTGCGCAGTGAAGGGAAAGACTCCCAAAAGAAGGGGAATTACCTCACGGTTACCGCGGGAATCAGGTGTCTGTATTTCCCATAAGCAGAGAATATCAGAAAAGGATCCGACACCAGAAAATGTCGGGTCCTTTTTTCGTTGAACTCATATTGAAGAGACTTAAATCCCGATGCGGTTCACAGGATCGGTTTGTTCATGCTTCCCTGTTGATAGCCGCCGAGATCCAGCGTGACATAGCGGAACCCGAGGCTTTGGAAGTACTCGTTGAGACCGGCAGCGGTTTCCGGCTCCGCGATCCGCGAAAGTTCCGTCCGGTTCACCTCAATCCGCGCGATGTCGCCGTGTATGCGCACGCGGACGTTGTGGAATCCAAGGTCAAGCAGACGCTGCTCGGCCCGGTCAACCATGGAAAGCCCTGCCTCGGTGATCGGTTCGCCGTAGACGAAGCGGGTGGCGAGGCAGGCAAAGGACTGCTTGCGCCACGTCGGAAGACCGAGCTCCTTCGAGAGGGCGCGGATGTCCTCCTTGGTGAAGCCGAGCTCCCGGAGCGGGCTTTTTACCTGCAGCTCCGCGATGGCCCGAAGGCCGGGGCGATAGTCCGACGCGTCGTCCTTGTTGGACCCCTCCGCAACCACCGGGAAACCGGCCTCTGCGGCTGCGGCGATCAACCGTCCGAAGATTTCCCGCTTGCACCGGTAACACCGGTCCGGCGGGTTGTCACGGAAGCCTTCCACAGACATGACATCCGCCTCGACAATGATCTGGCGGATTCCCTCGTCCTCGCAAAATGTCTCCGCTTCCCTCTGTTCCCTGGCGGGAAATGACTTCGCGGATGCGGTCACCGCAATTGCGCGGTACCCGAGAACTTCGCGGGCGCTCCTGAGAAGAAACGTCGAATCCACGCCGGAGGAGAAGGCTACGGCGACGCTGCCGAGGTCTGCAAGGTAACGTTTCAGGCGTTCGTATTTTACGTGTAATTCATCCATGGGGTTCTCCGGTTTTATGAAATCCGTTTCCGTGTCGTGGCAGTAATCTCAGCGTCAGATAAGGCTGCTCAGCTCCGCGCGGATCTCCGACACGCTCTTTTCCTGCTCCTTGGCAATTTTGGCGACATCGTCATACTCAAGCTTCCTGCGGGTCACGCCGTATCCGGTGGATTCCTTTACGCGGACCGGACCGTAGGGAGTGTCCACAGTCCGGATCGCCCGGTCGAGGACAAAGCGCTTGGTGACGGTCTCGCGGACGCCGATGGTGGAAGTGTAGCGGTAGATGAGACGAACCATCTCCTCCACCTTGTCCGGTGCGCACATCACGCGCATCAGTGTGCCGGGGCGGCTTTTCTTCATGCCGATGGGCACCGTGTAAACCTCAAAGGCACCGCCCTCGAAGAGGCGTTCCATGGCGAAGGAAATCTCCTCCGCGGTCATGTCGTCCACATTGCACGCGAGCTCGCTGACATTTTCCGTGCGATCCGCGGTTTCGCCGAGCATGGCCCTCAGGCAGTTTGCGATCGGAAAATCCTTCGTACCCATGCCGTACCCGATTGCCTCCGTCCGCATCACCGGCATGTCGCCGAAGCGGCCCGCGAAATGTTTCAGAAGAGCTGCGCCGGTGGGCGTGCAAAGCTCGCCCCGGACCTGCCCGCCGTAGCTGGGAATTCCCTGCAGAAGGTATGCGGTAGCAGGAGCCGGAACCGGGAGCGTTCCGTGTGCACATCGGACGAATCCGCTGCCAACGTGAACCGGTGAGGCAACCACTTCGTCGGGTGCCAGTTCGTTCATCAGAAGGCACACTGCGGTGACGTCCGCGAGGGCATCCATGGTGCCCACCTCGTGGAAGTGGATCTCCGTGACGGGGCGTCCATGCACATGGCTCTCCGCCTCGGCGATCAGGCTGTAGACTGCGAGAATATTATCCTTGACCTTCTCGGGCACCCGCAGATGATCCCGCACGATGTGCTCAATGTCGTGGAGTGCCGTGTGAGAGTGATGGTGCGCACCGTGGTCATGGTCGTGGTGATGATCATGATCATGGTCGTGGCAGTGCTCATGTACTTCATCGTCGTGGTGATGGTTGGGATTGTGATCTTCGCCATCATGATGGTGGCCGTGGCAATGATCCTCATCTTCATGATGATGTTCATGGTCGTGCTCATGGAGGTGCTCATCCTCCTCCACGCCGTTCACCTTCACGGTGATGTGCGTGCCGGTGATGCCGCATTTTACGGAAGAGGATCTGGAGATGACGACATCGGGAATCCCGGCGTTGTTGAGCCGGGCGAGAAAATCGTCGGGGTTGGGATGAAGTTCGAGAAGGGCAGCGGTCAGCATGTCGCCGGCGGCGCCCATGGCGCATTCCAGGTAGAGAGTTTTCATTGTTTGGCCTCCATGTGGTTGATCATACTTGCAAGGTAGCCGGCGCCGAAGCCGTTGTCGATGTTGACGACGGAGACGCCGCTTGCGCAGGAATTTAACATCGAGAGAAGCGCGGACAGACCGTGGAAGGACGCACCGTAGCCGACGCTCGTGGGAACCGCGATCACGGGGCAGTCCGAAAGACCGCCGATGACGCTTGCGAGGGCGCCCTCCATGCCGGCGATGGCGATGATCACCGAGGCGCTCATGATCTCGTCCGTGTGGGAGAGAAGCCTGTGCAATCCGGCCACGCCGACGTCGTAGAGGCGCACCACTTCGTTGCCGAAGAACTCCGCGGTCACCGCAGCCTCCTCAGCCACGGGAATGTCGCTCGTCCCGCCGGTGGCAACGACAATCCTGCCGATGCCGTTTGGAAGCGGCAGGTCACCGAGAAAACCGATCCTCGCCTCCTCAACATAGCGGACTCCGAGCTCCGCCGGAAGGAGGGCACATTTTTCTTCCGAAAGACGGGTGATGAGGATTCGCTCCTGACCTGCCTCCTTCATCCGCGTTGCGATCTGCGCGATCTGCTCCGGCGTCTGGCCGGCGCCGTAGATGACTTCAGCCGTACCCTGACGGACTGCCCGGTGCGTGTCGATCTTCGCAAACCCGATGTCCTCGTACGGGGCCATTTTCAGCTTCTGCAGCGCTTCGTCGACGGACACCGAGCCGTCGCGAACGCCCTCCAAAAGGTCCTTGATCTCCGTTTTCATGGAATTCCTTCCCTCCTTGATCCATCAACGACATAGTACTATTATAGCGGATTCCCGGCACAAAAAACACCGGAAACGCATTCCTGCCCTCAAAAAATTTCCGTATACGGAAAATGCGGCTCCCTACCGCGAGAGAAACCGCATTTCCGCTCAATCATTTTTCCTCAACAGAGCTTTTTTGATCACACCCTTAGGATCCTTGATCAACAGGATTACCATCCAGATGACCAGCCCGAGCACTACCACGGAAAGCCCTAAGAAGGTATCGTTCAACATATCTTTCGGAGCCGGCGCAAAATACTCTTCCTTCAGCTCGGCGAACTCGAAGATCGCATCGGCGAGCCACATGAGCGAGGCGCCCCAGTACATCCAGCAGAGAATGTCGACGCGGAGCGTGTTGTCCGGCGCGTTTTTATACCAGATGACGGTGCAGATGACGGCAGCAATCAGAGAGATTAACAGTGTCATTTCCGCTCACCTCCCGTCAGATCTTCGCGGGTGCCTTGGATGCCTGTTTCTCGACCATCGAGGAAACGATCAGCATTCCCACCCAAACGAGAGTTACGATGACGGCCATGGTGACGCCGACGGTTGACATTTCCCGAAGCATTGCCGACGCGTCCTCCGGATCGGACATCGCGGTCAGAAACGGGAACCACGGCACGACTTCCCCGTGCCAGATGTGCTCAAACAAAAGCAGCACGACACCGCCCCAGAGAAGGCTTCGGAGCCATTTCAGTTTCCGCGAGAACGGAATCTTCACTGCTGCTACGGCTTCGGAGTTTGCAGCTCCGGCCGGCGCGGCATTATCCGTCGCAGCTTCCTTTTTCTCGACAATTTTGGTTACAACCGTTGTGACGATCGCCTCAGCGGCAGGAACAAGAAAACATCCCATAGAACAAACCCTCCTTCCGGTTATTGGATTCATTGTAGAGGATTCCGGGTGGGCATACAATGTATTATTCCGTCAAAAGGGGATAATATATTATCTTTTTTGGTTTTCTTCCGACGGCGCCGCTTGAAAATCTACGATACGTAGAAAATCAATTTGACAAATTATATGGACTGGGTGTTCAATTATACTATGGACAGCAGTATGATGATTGCAGAACGAAGGACAGCTTGTGTGGGCTGTGAGGAGAAGGGAGGCAATCATGAATACTACTGCTCGAATCGGAAACAGGGATTTGTTGCTTGACAAGATCGGGATCGTTGCACAGGGCAGGATCCCGGCACATAACGGAGGCAAAATATGGTCGGTAATCTGGCGGAAAATATCCGGGTTGCCCGCAAGCGTATGGGGCTTACTCAGGAGGAACTGGCGGACCGGCTCGGCATCACCCTCGGTACCATATCAAAATGGGAGAGAGGAGCGTCCGAGCCTGAGCTATCGTACCTCATGGAACTCGCCGATGTGTTTCGAATATCGGTGGATGCGTTAATCGGATTCTCGCTGCGGGGCGGTGACGCCGACTCGGAGGCGGAGCGCATTATGGAACTTCGGAAGGTGAACCGTGTTGAGGAGGCGGCGGAGGAGTACCGAAAGGCACTGAGACGGTATCCGAATCATTTTAAGATCGTGGTCAGTGCAGCCAGCTGTCTGGAACAGGTCGGCATCGTGTACAACCGTTCGGAGGATACCCGCGAGGCAATCAAGCTCTACCGGCACGCAATCGAGCTGATCTCGCAAAATAAGGACCCGGACATCAATGAGGTTATGATCCGCAATTCCATCGCCCAGTGCTACTCGAATCTGGGGGATTACCGGCGCGCCGTCACGGAGTACAAGGAAAACAACGTGTGCGGTCTCAACGACTCCGTTCTCGGACTTACGCTGATCCGCAACGAACGCCGTGACGCGGAGGGAATTGAGCACACCGAGATGGCGTTTGTCAACGCAATCTTTGAGATCAGCGTCGTCATGTGCGGCTATGAATATTACTATTTTCACATGAGCCGGTTTGAGGATGCGATCCGTGTGGCGGAGTGGTCCATCAATCACCTGGAGACGCTCCGGGATGATCCGGAGGGAGCCTTTTATCTCGACAAGAGTGTTGCCATTTTACGGATGATGATCGCAATCGCCCTCGATGCCCTCGGGCGGAACAGGGAAGCCGAGGAAAACCTTCGCGAGGCCGTCCGCATGGCACAGGAGTTTGACAAGCATCCGATGCACACGCTGGAGAATGTGATCTTCGTGGGTTCCCTGATGAACGCCACGGTCTACGACGATGCGGGTCCCACCGCCATGGACGGTTTGAGCCAGACCATGGACGAGCTTAAGGAGTACGCATCGGAAGAACTGCAAAAGATATTTCACAAATTGCATACGGAATAATCGGAAAAGCGCCATCCCCTGCCGACAGCAGGGGATGACGCTTTTTTGAAACTACTTTTTATACTGGACTCGCCGCATGCGGTTGATCACCGCATACAGGTCGTTCTCTCGGGGGCAGGCAAGGAACCGGCCGCACCCGGGAAATGTGCCCGAGTAGATGATGTCCAGGCCTTTTTCCGAGATTTCTGAATAGAGCTGACGCACGGCGGCCTCAAGGTCCACGGTGGCCCCGTTCTGGCGGGCCTCCATGAGCCGGATCATGAAGCCGATTGCCGTCTGCTGTTCGTGGCAGGCGATGTTGTGCAGATGATTTAAGTCGATCTTCTCGTCGCCGATCAGGATGAATCCGACATCCGGCACCTCGAGCTTCTGCGGGCCGAAGTGTTTCGGGTAAGGCGTGAAGCCGTCCGTGAGAAGCACACGGGTCTGATGCCATGACTTCGCCGGAGCCGGTTTCTCAGAGGTTTCCGGGCTTGTCGCAGCGTCGGTCCGGGCCGCGCACATTGCTCTGGCCTGCCCGGTCACGTTGTACATCAGGTATTCATCCATCAGGAAAATGTTGTCCGCAATCCCCAGATATTCGCCGCTTCCGCCGATGACCAGAATCGTGGAGACGCCGCAGGTTTTGTACAGCTCGTTCACCCGCTCGGTGAACGGCGTGATCGGCTCCCTGCGGATCAGGCCTTTCATCAGGGCATCGCGGATCATGAAGTTCGTCGCGCTCTTATCCTCGTCGATCAGAAGAAGCTTCGAGCCGCATTGGATGGACTCTAAGATGTTGGCTGCCTGGGAGGTGGAGCCGGACGCATGATCCGTCGAAAAATCCTCGGTGCTCCCGCAGGGAAGCCAAGCGATGAACGGGGAAATGTCCAGAGCCTTCACGCATCGGCCGTCCTCTGTGGAGATCGTCATTGCGGTCTGGTCCGTGACGCACAGCTCACGGCCGTCGCCGAGCGCATGGTCGTAAATTCCGGCGGAGATCGTGTCGAGAACCGTGGATTTGCCGGAGTAGCCGCCGCCGGTGATGACGGTGACGCCCTTGCGGACGCCCAGGCCTTCGAGACCGCAGGCCCAGACCGTGTCCTCCTCCGGAGCCTTGAACGGAACGGCACCTTCAAGCGGGCCGTTCGTCTTCGAATCACTCGGAAGGATGCTTCCGTTTGCTAAGAATGCGCAGTAATCGCTTGTCTTAAGCCACTCCCGCAGTTCCTTCTGCTTGCGGGCTAAAAGAATTACTTCCTTCACCCGTTCACTGTTGAAACTGCGAACAAATGTGACGGCTGCCTGCGGGATGTCCTCCACCAGCATGGACAGCGCTTTCTTGATCCGCTTCCTTGGCAGTTGTACCTGAAACCGCATGCTGATGCACATCTGCGGTTCGCCGACCTCTTCCGGGTAGAAGTGAATGATCCTGTTCTGGCCGGCGTTGTAATAGTCTTTTCTCGGGCGCATCGCAAAATAAGCCGAGTTCCTTGTGAGAATTTCTCCTCCGGGCTGCACGTAGAAGTAGTATCCCGTCATCTCGAAGGGTTTGTTTCGGTTGTACAGTTCCGCATTCATCGATTCCAGCTGCCGGATCCACTGGCGGTAGCATTCGTCGGCTGCCGCAACGGGATACTCGCCGATTCCCAGATTTTCCGCCGGAATCTGCATGAGGATCGTCGGCCGGTCCTGTGCGTTTTTGTTGGTAAGTTCGATCGTAAAAGAAATGTCCTCATACCAGAATGTCGGCTCGCTGACGAACTTCGGAAGATTGTAGGGGTTGCCCGGAGTCCCCGCCGGAATCATCGTATTGGCCGCGTACATTTCCTTGTATGTGGTTGTGTTGTTGTCCATCGACAACAGGTAAGATTTGAGTCTCTTCATTCGTTTGTCACCCTTTTAACCTTTCGTTTTTACAGAAAAACAACGGATTTTGGGCATAGAAAAACCGTGACTCATCGCCACGGAAATCAGAAGGACTCTTTTAGATTAATCGAGAGATTATCTGCTGATCAAGACTCCACGCTCCGAGGCAAGTAACAATTCAGTTGAATCACAATAATGATGCCCGACATGTTAATTACCTCCTTTGCGAGTAGTGTTTTTTGTTCGAACAACGCAAAGATAACACAGCCATTCGCAATTGTCAAATAGTTTTTTCTGCGGTATAATTTACCAAATCGCACCGAACCTGTAAGGTTCGGAACAACAGAAAAAATCCTGAACAGAAAGGATACGGAAACAATGATCCACGCAATTCTGACGATTGACGACATCGCCTCGGCCAACACGCCGGCGATCGTCGATTACCTAAACGGGAAGGGGATTACCGCGCTGATGTTTGCAGTCGGCGAGAATGTTGAGAAGTACTATGACAACGCGGTCTACGCGCTGCAGCACGGGATGATCGTGGGAAACCACAGCTACTCGCATCCTGCATTTTCCGAGATATCCCTTGAGGAGGCGAAAACTGAGATAGCGAAAAATGAAGCCCTCCTCGACCGGTTGTACGCCGACGCCGGAGTTCCGCGGCGCTTCCGCCCGTTCCGCTTCCCCTACGGAAACCGCGGCGGGGCCAATGAGGCGGCTTTGCAGGAGTATTTCCGCGAGAACGGATTTGACAAGCTTAAGGATACGCAGATCCCGTACGCATGGTGGAAGGAGTACGGGCTTGATAAAAATGTGGACACGTTGTGGACGTTTGATTTTGCGGAGTATCAGATCCGGCCGGATTCCGGCTTCACCGTGGATGACGTATGGAAACGCATCAACGACAAGGCACCGAAGACAGGCGCGTCGCTTCTTGCGGATCCGGGAAGCCACATCCTGCTTCTGCACGCCCACGATGAGACAGACGCCATGGTGCCCGGATACTACCGCCTGTTCATCGATTACCTGCTGGAGAACGGTGTGATGTTCGATGTGCCGGAGTTTATAAAACTGTAAGGTATAAGAAAGACCATCGGTTCAGCCGGTGGTCTTTCTTTGTAAGTCGGCGTCACCGACAGCATCTTGCCACTGCGGTGTCGCTTGTAAAGTTCGGGATGTTGTAGAGGACCAGGACTTCGGTGATCTCATTTTCCGCGATATACTTGAGAACGGAGCCGCGGAAGAACCGCATGTCGATCAGATGCGTCTCGGCGAAGTCGTCCACCGTAAACTGCGCGAAGCAGTTGGCATAGGAATCCTTGATGATCAGAAGCTTCCCCGTGCCGGGGCCGGTGATGACCGTTGTCTCCTGATTGGAGTTCAGGAAGACCGCATACTGGTCGCGGCCCTCGAGGTAGCTGCGCTCGTAGATCGTGTCGGTCACATAGTAGCCGCGGTTGTAATTGACCGTGTGAGCGGTGTTTTTGTAGTACGCGTCGATGGTGTCACAGGCTGCCAGCGGATCGTTCACCTTGTTGTACGTCGTTCCGCGGAAAATGTCGCTGAGCTGCTCCTTCGTCCACTCTCCGATGGGCATAGCCGTGAGCCCGCGGTCCCGCATCCACGCAGCGTAGGCGTAGTAGGCGCCGAGGCTTGTCCAGTGGTGGTCGGTCCGGTAATAGATGTACTCGTCTTTGTGATCGGAGAGCGTCTCGGTCACGTCACACAGCCATATTCCGCGGAGGGCGGCATAGTCAAGAACCTTCTGTTCATCGGCGACCTGCGCGTACCGCGGGAGCTTGTCCGAAAGGATGCGGGCAGCCGTGGGAACCAGCATGGTGCGCATCGGGATCCCCGCATTGTCCATGGCGTCCTGAAGAGCCTTGAGGGCCGTCACGTTGGCGGTGGTCTGCTTTCCGTTCCAGGAGCGGTAGATGTCGATCAGATAGCCGTCGTCCGCGTAGTAGACGCCGCCGGACTCGCGCTTTCCGAGGAGACGCTCACAGATTGTCTTCACGGCGACCCAACCGTCACGGCCCGGAAACTGGTCGGCGAGGTAGATCTCCGTCTCGCTGCCGAACTGACCGGAGAAGACGGTTTTGCTTGATACGGCGGGCTTCTGCTGGAGCTCGCGCCGCTCATTTTCCGAATAGACGCGGTCCGCAAGGAGCAGGTGCGCCGTGGCTCCGGCGAGAAGCATCAGGCAGAAGAGAACTGCGGTAACTTTGTTGCGCATAAAATACCTCCGAGGGTGCGTCATCCCCGGCGCTGCGAAAACTGCAGAACGCGGGTGGATGACGGTTGGAATATCAGAACCTGAAATACAGGAAGGGATTGTACGAGCCGCTGATCAGGTAGGCCAGACTGAGGGCGGAAAGCCCCAGAAGGCGGAGCGAGTCGCAGGCGGTCAGAAGGCCCTCGCGGAAGCGGTGACGCGTGCTGGCAGCAGCCGGCAGTTCCGCGGTTTGGGCTGCCTTTTCTACGGCAGCGGTTATTTTCCGACCGATCCATGCGGCGAGGGGCGTGCTTGCCACGGCACAGATCACCAGAAGCGGCGCGTAGGAGAGGACTTGATAGCGCGTCGCATCGTTGATCAGACCGGCACCGCCGCCGAACAGTACCTTGATAAACGAGAACCCGCGACGGATGTCCTCGAAGCCGAACAGCGCGCCGGCGAAGACGATGACGAACAGCGTGTAGACGTGCCCGATGAACCTCGGCATTTTCTTCAAAAGGTTCGACAGGAAGAGCTTTTCACACAGCAGCACCGCCGCATACCATGCGCCCCAGAGGACGTAATTCCAGCTCGCGCCGTGCCACAGGCCGGTGAGCAGCCACACGATGACAATGTTCAACAGATGCCTTGCAAACCCGCGGCGGTTGCCCCCGAGGGGGATGTAGACGTAGTCGCGGAACCATGCGCCGAGGCTGATGTGCCAGCGGCGCCAGAACTCGGTCACGCTGGCGGAGATGTAAGGATAGTTGAAATTCTCCGGAAAATGGAACCCGAGCATCCGACCGAGTCCGATGGCCATGTCGCTGTACCCCGAGAAATCAAAATACACCTGGAAGGCGAGCGCGATCAGCCCAAGCCACGCGCCTGCGGTTGTCAGCGATGCGACGTCGGTCTTCGACACCGCATCCCACAGCAGGCCGATGTTGTTGGCGAGGAGAACCTTCTTCGCAAGGCCGGTCACGAAGCGCCGTGCGCCCTCCCCGAAGGCATCGAAGCTGTGTGTGCGGGTGTCGAGCTCCTCGGCAATGTCACGGTAGCGCACGATCGGTCCCGCGATCAGCTGCGGAAACAGTGCGACGTAAGCGCCGAAGGAGATGATGTTCCGCTGAACCTTGGCCGTTCCGCGGTACACATCGATCGTGTAGCTCATGGTCTGGAAGGTGTAGAAGGAGATGCCGATCGGCAGCGGAAGATCATGCTTCGGCAGCGACAATCCGGCGAGATTGTTGATCGTCCCCGCGAGGAAATCCGCGTACTTGAAAAAGAACAGCAGACCGAGGTTGCCGCACAGCGAAATGATCAGGCCGATCTTCTGCTTCGAAGTGCCGCGGTACCACTCGACCAGACGTCCGCAGGTGTAGTCGAGCACGGTGGAGAAGATCATGAGCACGACATAAACCGGCTCGCCCCAGGCATAGAAGACAAGGCTGCCGAGAAAGAGCACCGCGTTTTTGCCCCGCCGGGGCGTGATGTAGTACAGGAGAAGCATCGCCGGCAGGAACAGAAAGAGAAAGGTAAGACTTGAGAAAACCATAATTTGCCTCAACAGTAAGAGTGATACGCACAGGAGAAATTTTCTAAATCAGCAGCCGTCGAACATAGGCACACCGTCACCGCCGTCCTCGGGATTGGTTCCGGCTTCGGGATCGCCGGGGATGTCGAGACCGTCATCAAAGGGAACGTCGCCACCTTCATAGATGGCTGCATGTTCCTCCCCCGGTTCCGGCTCCGACTCGACAAGCAGATTTTCCGGAAGATAGCCGTACATCTCGCGGATGGTGTCGTCGATCTTCTTGTACTCGGCTTCCGCGAGCGCGATGCAGGCGGTGTCATCCATGCCGGTTTCCGGGGATTTGCCGGCGATCAGATACATTACGGTGTTGCCGACTCTGTAGATGCGGGCCCGCGTAAGCTTGTGGGGCTCCATCGGATACTGTTTGGCGTACATGGTCGCGCGCTCGTATTCCTTGTTGTAAAGCTTCACAAGCTCCTCCGCGTACGCGGCATCCTTGGCGGTTGCGATCACAATCTGGTCCTGCTGCACGGAAGGAACGAGAGTGAGCTTCGCTACATAGCTGTCAATCTTCGAAAAATCGGCATCCGCGAGGGCGCAGGAGTACATCTCCTCCATGGGAACATCCACGGTAGCATTGTAGCCGTCGCCGATCACGCGCGCGATCGCGGCCTCGATCTCCGCGGGAGTGTAGGTCTTGTCGTTGCCCTTGTTGCCGTTGTCCGGTGTTTTGTTGTCTGTGCTGCCGCCCGGCGTCGGGCTGCTTGTCTTGGTATCTTTCCCGTCATTTTCCGGGGATGCATTGTCCTTGCCGCAGCCCGTGAGAAGAGCAACGAAAAGGATGAGAATGACTGCATAAACGTGTTTCATTGGTATTTACCTCGTTATTGATTATTCAGAGAATCGGTTTCGTGCGGAGCATGCGTGAATGCGATAATGCCCGCGCGAAGCGGCGTTTGCGCCGCCCGGAGAACCGGCTCGCTGCACATATAACGATTGGGAAACGAAAAATGTCGGCAGGATCTTCAAAAAAACAATAAAGAAGCGGCCGCAACCTCTGCTTCTGTTCCTTAAATTTTTGTCATCCCTCAAATGTTCCGATGAAGATCGGAAGTCCGGTGGAATCCACGATCATATAGACGAACGGGTGATCAAGAGCAACCCACTCTGGACCGCTTTTCCATTCGGTTTCAACCTCTGTCACCGCCGCCGCTTTGGTTCCCTTCTCATCCATGCTGATAAACGTCTTATGGTTCACCTTGCCCACGAAAACGTTGTAATCAAAATTCTCAATCATCCGCGAAAGGTTTGCTTTTCCTTCGTCAAATGCATCCGTTACACCGAGCTGTTTTAACACATCACTGAGTTCTATGGAGTACTCTGCCTCATACTTCGGAATGCCAATGCGCATTTCAATGTCATACTGATTATCAATTAACGAACGAACGCTCTCCGGTGACAGCGAGGCAATGAATTGATCGAGGCTCATTTCGGACTCCCTCTTCGGCATCAGCGCGATGTACGAAAATTCTCCGCCCTTGTACTGCTTGATAAATCCGTATGCGAGGTCATTTATCAAATACCCGCCGGTCTGGTCTCCGAACATCATATCGACCTCTTCAATCGTGTCATCCTCCTTCATGAAGTCATACTTGCGGGTTTCCTTCTCGTCAAATTCCTCCTCCCACTTGGCATCCATCGTGATCGCATTCATCAGGATCGTGGCGGTAACCGGCGATATCTCGTCTATGAGTTTATCGATCATGTTTCTTGTCTTGGCCTTCACCCAGGCATTGACGTCCTCAACGGTGGAATCATCCATCGGCGTCGAGAAGACTGCCGACTTGTAATACTGCGCGCAGATGTCCAAAAAGTCTTTCGGCACGTTCGACTTCAATTTCTCATTGATCCAGACGGAATCCGCGTTTGTGAACGAGGTGTTGCCTTCGAGATCCTGAAGCCATCCGGCCAGATAGGCATTGCGCTCCTCCGCCGTCAGGCCGAGCAATTCATCGAGCTGCGCGAGAGTGTCTCCGTTGGCGCCGTCAGCCAGCATGCTGAGCGCCACATATATGGAAAATGGGGATATCATCTTCCTCGACTCGCCCTCGGGAAGCTGCGCGAACAGTTTGTATGCAAATGTCTCATACGCCGTCCGCATGGTGTCATCCATCTTCTTGGTTTCCGGAGCTGCGCCTGAGGAACTCGCAGTCAGCTCCTGCGATTTATCCAATTCCAACGGAATATCGGTCGGTGTAGGTGTGTTGTTCGCAACGGTCGGTGTAGGTGTGTTGTTCGCTTCCGTCGGTGCGGGTGTATTGTTCGTTTCGCCCGGAGTAACGGTCGTCTGTCCGGTCATATTGCCCCCATTGTTCGTTCCGGGATTCTTCCGAAGCAACCCGGATTTCCAGACGCCGAAGCCAAGCAGCAACACGCAGCACGTTGCGCACACGGGGATCAGGATCCTCATCCTCGCTACGCGTTTTCTCTTTTTATCCTCGGTGTATTGATCTCTTCGCTTGAACAGATCATTGATCATTTCGTCAGAACTCTTCATAAGTAAAGCCCTCCTTTTCCAACTCACTCTTTAAGGATTGTTTGGCGCGATAAAGAAGGTTTTTCATCTGGCGGTCATTTTTCCGCAGTATGGCGGCAGCCTCTCTGCCCGAAAAATCCTCAAAATAGACAAGCCAAAGCGCAGCCCGGTAATCCGGCGCAAGCTTCCGGAGCGACTTGTGAACCGCCCGTTTCCGCTCATCCCGAATGTAAGCGTGCTCGAGATCACTCTCGTCCTTCTGATACTGTTCCATATCTTCCGGCGAGAGTTCTGTCTGTTTTGATTCGCGGCGAAGCCAGTCGACCGCTATGTTCCGCCCGATCGTGTAGAGCCATGTCTTGAAGGTGCTTCTCCCGGAAAATCCCGGTTTCTTCGTCATCAGCTTGAAAAATGTATCCTCGGTCAGATCCTCCGCGGTGTACAGATTGTCCACGTACCCGTTCAGATACAGGATCAGGCCGTCCTTGTACTCCCTGACGATATCAGCGATCCCTTCGTCATCGCCCTCCAGATAACGGCGGTAGCTACTTGCACCGTTGTCCATGGGATAACCTCCTTGTTTCAGCCTTTTCACCTCTTAGACGGATGAAACACGGAAAAGTCTCACTTTAAATTTCAAGTTCTTATTTCATCTTCAGTCTGTTGTATACTTCGGCAATCTCAATGTCAGGCGTATCGCTGGGGCCGGTGAGTATGGATTTGATACTGCCGGCATTCCAGACGAGTTTGAAGAAATCGGTTCCCTCGTCCTGAACGCGGGTGAGTACGGCGTCGTCCGCGCCGGTGAGTTTCCGCGGCTCGCTTTCCTCCCCGTACAGTCCGGAGAAATCTCCGGAGGATGTCGAGGCGCGAAGAGTGTACTCCCGTTCGCCGTAGGTGAAGACCACCTGCGCAAAATCGGTATCTGCGGATTCGTAGGTAACATCGGTTGCGCCTGCGGGAGCATCGATGCGTATGCCGGTAGCGGCCGCGAGCTCCTCAGCGGAGGAGTAGGTTGTCAGGGGGCCGTAGGACATCACGCCTCCTTTGGGAGTGACGGTCCCCGCGGTTGTCACGGTGACGGTTCCCGGTGTGGTCGGAGTGGTCTTGTGAGGGAAGAAATGTACGGCGCCGACGATCGCGATGATCAGGCATGCCGCGGCAGGTACCGCCCAGCGAAGTACGGCAGTGAGCCGTCGTGTCGGGGAGGCCTTGCGCGCTGCGGTATCGCGGAAATCTTCGGTGATGACGACGGCCGGCTTTGCTTCGGGAAGGTTACCCGAGCCGGGCGCGGCTGCATTTTCCGAGGATTGTTCCGCGGCCTTGCGGCGAATGTTTGCAAGCATGCGCTCCTTCGCGTCCGCGGCCGGTTCGATCTGTTCCAGCGATTCCCGGATTCGATTGTTCTCAGTTTCGTTCACGGTCAGTTACTCCCATAATTACTAAGCGACAGGGTCCGTTTCAGGCACAAAACGTTCTGCGATCCGTTGTCTAGAGCAGGAACGTTTCCCCGAGAGTTTCCCTGAGCAGATTTCGCGCGTCCCGCATCTGGTTTCGCACGGTGGACGGCGGACGGCCGAGCACCGCGGCAATCTCGTCGGTTGAGTAACCGTCGAAATAGTAGAGCCAGATGACATCCTTCAGTTTCGGCGGAAGAGCCATCACGGCCTCCCGAACGTAGGAATAGTCCTCCTGCACCGGCGCAGCGATCTTGGGCGCGTCCTCGACATCGAGAGAGTCGACGTTGCGCCGCCCGTAGCTCTTCAGACGGTCCTTGCACAGATTGATCGCCGTGACGGTAAGCCATTTGCGTTCGTGCGTCTCATCCGCAAACGAAAAATCGCCGGTCAGCACCTTCACAAACACATCCTCCGTGCAGTCCTCGGCGTCAGCCTCGGACTGCATGTAGGTGTAGCACAGGCGGTATACATATTTCCAATGCCGTTCATAGAACGCTTCGAAATCCGCATCCGTACGCGATGCAGCTTTCGACATAACTATCTCCTTCACTCACATAACGATCCAAGATCGGAAAATGTCGGAACAAATTTCGATCGGTCCCGGGGGCTTTATTCTTCGTCCCCGGTGAACTTCACAGCGGTGCCGTAGGCGATGACCTCGGCAGCGCCCTGCATGATCGCAGAGGTTGCGAAGCGGACATTGACGATGGCATCGGCGCCCATGTTGACCGCCTGATCAATCATGCGGTGCGTAGCGTACTTCCGCGCATCCTCCATCATTTCGGTGTAGCCGTTCAGCTCCCCGCCCACAAGGCTCTTGAAGCCGGCAGCGATATCGCGGCCGATGTGCTTGGACTGTACGGTGCTTCCCTGCACGATGCCGAGCATTTTCAGCTTTTTGCCCGTGATGTAATCGGTGTTCACAAGAATCATAATAGTAGTTCTCCTTCCACATTTTTTCGGAATTACTTCCACATTTTTCGGAATTGCTTCCTCCTGACAGTTTACTGTAAATACCGTTTTTTGACAAGAAAATGTTCGGCTTTTTCACCGCTTGGATTTTTCTCAATCATCCATTGTTTGCTTTTCTTTCCGCGAATCGGTATACTGAAGCCGTAAAATGATTCTGCAGAACATTTTTCGTAACCGAAAGAGTATACCCGGGGCATCAGACGATAAGGAGAATCACTATGGAAAATCATTTGGGAGCTAACATTAAACTGTTCAGAAAGAATAAAGGATATACGCAGGAAGAATTGGCCGGGATGCTGGGCGTGACGCCTCAGGCGGTCAGCCGCTGGGAGTCCGAGGCGGGACTTCCCGATGTTTCTATGATCGTGCCGATCGCTCAGACGTTGGGGATCACCACGGATGCGCTTCTCGGGTACCAGCAGAGAAGCGGGGATGACCGGATTACCGAGAAGGTTTTGGAAGGGGTCCGGGAGTACGATCTGGATGTGGCCGACCCGGCGCAGAGCGCACTGCGGGTCTGCGAGTACCTCGCGGACGAGGTGGGCAAGAATCCCATGAACTTCGATATTGTTTTGAAGTATGTGCAGCGGGTCGCAAGCCTGAGCTATTACATCGACATGCAGGGACTTCTTGCGGACGATCCGAAGCGTGCGGAGAGCATCCTTGACGACGGTGTTCGCAAGGGCTTAAACGTCATCCGCTACTGCAATGACACGAAGAAGATCAACAAGGCGCACTACGCGCTTGCATGGATTTACATCCACCGCAAGGACTTCGACAACGCAAGAGAGCATGTGAATGTTCTTCCGGCGTTGGAGGGACACACCATCCGCGAGGAGATCAACCAGTCGGTGGTGTTCTTCGAGAAGGGCTTCGAGACCGTGAAGGACAGCGTCGCGGAATTCAACCGCCGCCTGTTCGACGTGCTTGCACAGCAGATCCAGACCATGACCACGTACTACTGCTACAACGGAACCCTGGAGGAGGCCATCGGCCTCTGCAACTGGTGCGAGGCCGTTCTTTCCGCCTACAACAGCAAACCGGAGTTCACGGACTACGAGGTGTTCCCGTGGCTCCTCAAGAAATTCAACTTCAGCAAGATGAGCGCCTACGGGCGTTTCGGAAAGACCGACGAAGCGAAGAAAGTCTGCGAGGACTTCCTCGCGGAAGCCCGCGCCAGAAAGCTCTTCTCCGACGAGGAATACAAGTCGGTTGAGAAAGAATTCCGCGAGCAGATCTACATCCTTTGACAATCGAAACGGGCGTTTCGATTCGGCGGAGCGCCCTCTTTTGTGTTTACTTTCCACTGTTCCTATGGTACGATAAAACAAATAAACCGCCGCACATCGGTGCAGGAAAACCATCGCAGGGCAGGAGGTGAACAGCCATGAAGGACAAGAGTGAAAACACGGCCGCATCGGGCGTTGAAAATCCGTTTGTAAGCAGGAACGTCGTGCTCTGCACGGACGGCAAATACCGCTGGGTCTACGAGATGAAGCTTCTGAAGGATTTCTGGGTGCTCGGCACGATCCTGAAGATTTTTGGAGGGATTATCGGGGCGGGTGCAGTCATTTTCCTTCTCGTGGAGCTGTTCGGAAGCCGCGACTATCTCGGGGTTCTGAAGATGGTCGGGATCATGAGCGCGATCCTTCTTTCCCTTTCTGTGATCGGCTATCTGGTTTACGCGGCGATCATGGGCGGCACCTACTGCGTTGTCTACACCATGGATGACAAGGGGATTTTGCAGGAACAGCAGATGAAGCAGGCGCGGAAAGCGGAGCTTCTCGCGGATATCCTGACCCTCGCTGGGGCGCTGTCCGGCAACCTGACGACAACCGGAATGGGCCTTTCCTCCGCTAGAAGGACTTCGATGTATTCCACCTTCGAAGGCACGAAGAAAGTCACCGGCATATGGAAAAAAGGCCTCACAAGGCTTGACGCCCCGTTAAGCCACGACCGGATCTACTGCGAGCGCGACGACTTTGAGTTTGTGTGGGATTACATTAAAAGCCGCTGCGTCGGGGCGAAGGTCATCGAAAAATAAGACCGGGATTCCGGCCGGAAAGGGAAGGAGGAAACCACCGTGATCTTTGTAACAGGTGACACCCACGGAGATTTCAAAAGCCGCTTCAACACGGAGGCTTTTCCGGAGCAGAAGCAGATGACGAAGAAAGATTATCTCATCATCTGCGGCGACTTCGGCGGAATCTGGGAGACAGGCGGTGAGAGCAAGGCCGAAAAATGGTGGCTCGACTGGTTTGATTCCCGCCCGTTCACCACTCTTTTTATCGACGGAAACCATGAAAACCACGAGCGTCTTGCCACATATCCCGTGAAGGAATGGAACGGCGGAAAAGTCCACGAGATCCGTGGAAGCGTCCTGCATCTGATGCGTGGGCAGGTGTTTACCCTGCAGGGCAAAACCTTCTTCGCCTTCGGCGGTGCCGCAAGCCACGATATCGACGGCGGCATCCTGGAACCGGATGATCCGGACTACAAGGTGAACCTTCGGATCGCGATGCAGGGGACGCTGCCGTTTCGTATCAACCACGTGTCATGGTGGAAGGAGGAGATGCCTTCTGCGGAGGAGATGGAGGAGGGCCTTCGGAATCTGACCGCCCACAACAACTCCGTCGACTTTATCGTGACACACTGCTGCTCCTCCTCGACACAGGCATTTCTCGGCGGTTCGTTCTACAAGCCGGACGCCGCCACAACCTACCTGGAGCAGATCAAGAATACCGTCTCCTACAAAAAGTGGTTCTTCGGTCACTACCACGACAACCGCAATGTGTTCGATAAGGAACTGCTTTTGTATGAGCAGCTGGTGAGGGTTGTTTGAATGCCTATAACAGTAGTTGTTTTATCACACATTTAATTTCGTCGGTACCTAGGGGATTTGCTGAAGTTTCCTCCGTTATAATCAGATTGTCACCAAGACAAATGCCGCTTTTTCTTAATTGCTTCATTTTGAACACTGCTTGGTTTGCATACTCCCGATCATCCATCATCCCACGGTGTTCCCAATAGTATACCTTTCGCTCGCGCACGTTAAGAACTGTAAAATCCGGATAGATTAATTTTCCGCTTGACAATGTTAAGGGACATTCGTATTTATACGGAATGCCATATGCTTCCAGAATGTTAGCTATGTTCAACTCGGATTTAGAACGAACACGTTCCTTCCTTTTCGTCTCATAAAAAGGTAATTGATCCGATAGTTCTTTCCCTTCGTAAGGCGTATCAATCCAATTCGCGATGTAATCTTCATCGGAAACATCTATAGGATTTATTATGGCCTTTATTTCGGCTGGGTTGTTGGAATAGGTTTGACGAATCCTGTTGGTTGAACCCTCGGGCTTTTTTGCCAGATGCCTAAGGGTTTGGAGCTCTTTGTTGATTTCTTTTAGAATCTTTTCATCATATGCTTTTTGAACATAGGTTTTTATCTTTTCGGTTTCTTTTTTTGATATATATGTACCGCCTTTTTCTGAACTTTGGTTTCGAAGATAGTATTGTACTTTTTTACCTAATTTAACAATGTGTATTTTGCCTGATGGAGCTTTGGATAGAGATTGTTCTCGATCTTCTTTAAGTTTCATCAGTTCATGATAGCGTCTGTTGGCCTCTTTATACAGGTTTGTTGTCTTTAGCAGTTTGTTGAGCTTTTGTTCAGTCATCCTTTTTTCCATTTTTTTCCTCCATACATCAAATTATTAGCTTTTGTTCAATTTCGATGCCAAAAACACACTTGTGGGGCAGCTAGAGACATCGAGATGGGAGATTTTATGGATTTCCGATGCTCTTTTCGCCCCAAGGGAGCATATAAATGCATCGAAATGGGAGAACTTATAGATTTCCGATGTTCATATTGCCTTAGGGGGATGGGAAAATACATCGGAATAGGGGAATTGATGGATTTCCGATGTTCATATTGCTCCAAGGGGCCGGGCAAATACATCGGAATAGAAGAATACCTAGATTTCGATGCCCGGGATTGTTTTCCCGGGCATCGAGTTTTAATGTGAATTTGTTAGCTATAAACTTTTGTGGAAATAAGGGTAGGTAAAACCCTGTATTATTCCCACTCAATCGTTCCGGTGGGCTTCGGTGTCAGATCGTAGAGGACACGGTTGATGCCCGGAACCTCGGTGATGATGCGCTTCACAATCTTGTTAAGCACGTCGTACGGAATCTCCTCGATGGTGGCGCTCATGGCGTCGCGGGTGTTGACCGCGCGGATGACGACGAAATTCTCGACAGCGCGGAGATTGTCGCGGACGCCGACGCTCTTAAGGTCGGGCACGATCGTAAAATACTGCCAAACCTTGCCGGCAAGTCCTGCTTTATCAAATTCGTCACGGAGAATGGCGTCGGACTCGCGGACAAGCTCGAGACGGTCGCGGGTGATAGCGCCGGTGCAGCGAACACCGAGGCCGGGACCCGGGAACGGCTGGCGGTAAACCATGTTGTCCGGAAGACCGAGTTCCTTACCGACAACACGAACCTCATCCTTGAAGAGGAGCTTGATGGGCTCAACGAGACCCTCGAAGTGGATGTCCTCAGGAAGGCCGCCTACATTGTGGTGAGCCTTGACGGGACCGCTCTCGAGAATGTCGGGGTAAATGGTTCCCTGTGCGAGGAAATCAACGCCCGAAAGCTTGCGGGCCTCCTCCTCGAACACGCGGATGAACTCCTCGCCGATGATCTTTCTCTTGCGCTCGGGCTCAGCAACGCCTGCGAGCTTGTCGAGGAAGCGGTCAACCGCGTCGACATAGATGAGGTTGGCGTTCATCTGGTTTCTGAAAACCTCGATAACCTGCTCGGGCTCGCCCTTGCGAAGAAGTCCGTGGTTTACATGAACGCACACGAGATTCTGGCCGATTGCCTTGATCAGGAGAGCAGCGACAACCGAGCTGTCAACGCCGCCTGAAAGAGCAAGCAGAACCTTCTTGTCACCGACCTGTGCCTTGACTGCAGCAACCTGCTCGTCGATAAAGGCTT
The DNA here is from genome assembly GCA_017962105.1 of Lachnospiraceae bacterium. Classification (GTDB taxonomy): domain Bacteria; phylum Bacillota; class Clostridia; order Lachnospirales; family Lachnospiraceae; genus ISDg. The sequence goes on along the minus strand of JAGCVY010000013.1, from coordinate 23,249 downwards.
TTGCAAGTTCGGGTGTGGTGATACGTTCCATCGAATCCGGTCTCTTGTTACTGTCCATAGTACGTTTCCTCCGTGATGATAGTAGTTATAAAAAGTACTTTAAGGATAAATCCAACCGACATATTTGTCAATGGAAAAACACCCATCATCCGATCCCGATGCACTCGTAACAGATGCGGATCGCCTTGTTCATCACACTGCGGAAATTGCCCGCGTGCAGGCCGATTGCAAGGAGGGCGATGCCGGCTGCCAGAAGTGCGATAGCGATGGCAAGACGGATTTTGCGGCGGGCTTGTACATTTTCCGCAGAGAGTCCGCCGATGTCAGGTGTGCGACCGGTATTTGATGTACTATTAGTCTTCTCTGCAGAAACCGCAGCACTCGCCGAGGTGTCCAAAGAAACTTTTCCACTCCCATCCTTCACTCCGAAATGAATCGCCCCGGTCGGGCAGGAGTCGATGCAGAGACCGCACTGGATGCACTCGTGATCGCGGACTTTTTTGATGTCCATCGGACAGCGGTGGACGCAGGCGTCACAATGGGTGCAGAGGGTTTGGTCGACGCGGACGCCGAATAAGGAGACCGGGTTGAAGAACGAGTAGATGGCGCCTAACGGGCAGAGAAAGCGGCAGAAGGCGCGGAAACAGAGGACGCACAAAACCACGATCACCGTGAGAAGCATCACCTTCCAGGAGAAGAGGGTGCCGGTCAGTTCCCGGAGGGCTTTGTTCTTAAAGGTGAGCGGCAGGCCGGCCTCAAAGGTGCCGGCAGGGCAGATGTATTTGCAGAAGCCGGGGGCGAGTTTCCAAAGGGGGATCGCCACGACGAACAATGCAAGGATGACGTATTTGCCGTAGGAGAGTATGCGCGTAGCACGGCTCTTGCGGATCTTCGGCGAGGGAAGCTTGTGCAGAAGCTCCTGCAGAAGGCCGAAGGGGCAGAGAAAACCGCAGATGAAGCGGCCCAGAAAGAGCCCCATCAAAAGAAGCGTGCCGAGAATATAGTATGGGAAACGGTATTTCGAACTCACCAGAGCGCCCTGTAGACTGCCGAGAGGGCACGCCGCAACAGCCCCCGGGCAGGAGTAGCAGTTCAGACCCGGGGTGCATACGCCCTTGAACTTTCCCTGATAGATCCTGCCTTCGGCAAACCCCGTAAAATGGCAGTTGTACAGCACCGCCGCCATCAGCTGTGTGTAGCGGCGGATGCGCTGTGTGCGCCGTCCGCGGGGCGAGGCCTTCGCCTGCTGTTTCGGGGAATCGGGCTTCTCGTTTTGGGAGTTGTGAGAAATCATGGAAGTCTCCATCGCCGGTTTATTTTCCGGACAGGGCGTTGGTTACCAGTGCCTTGTACTTGTCGTAGGAACGGGAGCCGAGAACGGTCTCCTTGACAACGCCGTTTACAACGGTGACGGTGTAAGGGATTCCGCCGGTCGGATAGTAGCTGCAGATCCGGGCCCCCTTGTCGTAGCCGATAATGCTGTTGTTATACGATTTGTTCGACAGAAAATCCTTGACGTCGGAAACGCTGTCGTCGATGCTTATGAAGCAGATGGTGAAACCGGGAATGTTCTCGGAAGCAAGCTGCATCAGATCCGGCATCTCGTTGACGCACGGGCCGCACCAGGTTGCCCAGAAGTTCAGAAGGACAACCTCGTCATCATGCTCCGACATGCGGAACGTGCTTCCGTCCATCATGGTAAGACTGAACTCCGGAGCGACATCGCCCGCTTCCAGTTCCTTCGGCGTTCCCTTGCCGGTATCGGCGTTGGCCCGGTTGGGAAAACGGTCAGGGGTCGGAGCAGCGGAAGGGTCTCCGCCGGAGACGGTCGGGGTTGCGGTGACGATCGGAAGATCATCGCCGGGATCCTTTCCGCAGCCGCTTACCAGCACAACCGCTGCCACCAGCGTCAAGGCGGCCAAAAGGACCGTCAGTTTTCTTTTCATTACTTTCATCGGTTTCTTTTTCATTGGAATTCCTCCCGTTTGGTTCTCGGAAGAGTATACCACAGATTGCCCTCCGGCGAAACCCTTGATTGAAAAGGAGGTGCGATGAGGTGAAAGAAGTGGAATAATAAGGGAATCTATGGTATACTATGCGCATATTTACCTGCATTTTCCGCAGGCGCTTTTATGATTTTCGGAGGATCGGAAAATGAAGTCCATTCAGGAGCTGTTGTTTGAGCAGCAGGACAAGGCCTACGGGGAGTTTCAGGGCAAGCTGATCCCCACCGTGCAGCCGGATTCCATCATCGGCGTGCGGACCCCGGCGCTTCGGGCGCTTGCGAAGGAGGTGGCGAAGCGGGAGGATTGCGACGCCTTCCTGGCGGATCTGCCCCATCGCTATTTCGATGAGAACCAGCTGCATGCGTTCATCCTGTCCGGCATGAAAGACTATGAGAATTGCCTACGCGAGGTGGAACGGTTCCTTCCCTATGTGGACAACTGGGCTACCTGTGACCAGATGTCTCCGAAGGTGTTCGCAAAGCACAAGGCGGAGTTCCTTCCGACGATCCGCAGATGGATTTCATCAAAGGAGACCTACACGATCCGCTTCGGCGTCGGGATGCTGATGGAGCATTATCTGGACGGGGATTTTCAGCCGGAGTATCCTCAGTGGGTAGCGGGACTCCGGTCCGACGAGTACTACGTGAATATGATGATCGCGTGGTATTTTGCGACGGCCCTTGCGAAGCAGTACGAGGCGATCGTGCCGTACCTGACAGGGCGGAAGCTTGCCCCGTGGACGCACAACAAGGCAATCCAGAAGGCGACGGAGAGCTACCGGATCACACCGGAACAGAAGGAGTATCTGCGGACATTGAAGGTGCCGAAGGCGTAAGAAGGCGTCATTTTCCGAAGAAGGGGTTTATGCGCGAAGAGAGAAAGGGGAAAGGGAATGTATCGGGAGTTTGACAAGGAAGGGATGTTGGCGAAGTTTGCGGAGCTGCGGGATAAATATGTTCTGACCTATGAGCCGGATTTTACGGTGGAGGACGAGGTGCGGTATGCGAAAGGTCCGATCTGGGACGGGCTGGATGAACTGTACAGCCGTTTCCTCATTCCTCACATTCGGGAGCAAAAGTATCTTTTCACGAAGGAACACAAGTCGCTTCCGAAAAATGCGGTGGTCGAGGAGTACGAAAAGATTTACCACGATGCCGAGGGGAAACTTCATCACACCGTGTATGAGATGGGAGCTCCGGGATTTTTGGTTTCGGAATTTTATGACGCCAAGAGTCACTTTAATGCAAGCTTTTACGTTTCGGAGCAACTGCGGATCGATTATAACGTGCTTCGCCTCACAGACGGAGATCTGTCGCCCGTGTGGTGTCAGTTTGAGTGGTGCGAGTACGATGAGGACGGCAGGCTGACCGCCGTGGAGTCCTACCGGCGCAACGGAGCGATCCAGGATGGTGTCATTATCAACGCGGAGTATTACGAGTATGAAGACGGCGTATTGAGCCATGTGTATCGGTTTCATGAATTTGATACCCAGCCGCTGCCCGGGATGCTTGGCCTGGTCCGTCAGATGATGCCTGACCGCATCCTGAATCCGGAGTGTTTTGAGTATGACTTCTCCAGGGATGAGAACGGGGTCACCTGCAACTATACTCATTACTTCCGAAAGTCCCAGACCATCAATCGGACTGAACTGATCCCGATGGATAAGGCGTTGAAACTGAAGGAGCACGGGATTCCGATCCTGTGATGTAACGGAGGAGAGGCACCATTGAGGCGCCGAAATAAAAGAGAAAGGCAGAGATTACCAATGGAAGTTTTATGTTCTACCGGCGCGCTGATCGGGCGCCCGAATGGTCGCAACCCGCGGCTTTTAGGGGATTTTGTGAAACAACTCACCGGCGATGGTCTTGAGATGATGATGTACAGCACCTGGTACGACAACGTGGAGGAGGTTACGGACTATGTCCGGAGTTTAGGGCTCCACATCCCGGTGTTCCACTGCCAGAAGACGGTGGGCGAGGAGGCGTCGAAGGGGGATTTTGCGCTTGCCGAATCCCAGGTGGAGATCAACGCGAAGATGGCGGAAGCCCTCGGCGCAACAAAGATGGTGTTCCACCTCTGGAACGGGCAGATCTCGGACTTTTTCATCGACAACAACCTGAAGGCCTACGGAACCCTTCGGAAAATCTCGGCGGACCACGGCGTGGATCTTCTGGTGGAAAATGTCGTGTGCTTCAACGCGGATCCCATGCTGTATTGGCGCAAACTGGCCGACATGTATGAGGAGCCGCACTTCATCTTCGACACGAAGATGGCGGCGTTCCACGGACAGCTGCAGGAGTACTACGACGGCGACGCTTCCTGGGCTTGGAAGGACGGTTTGGTGAAGCATTACCACGTCAACGACTACGCCGGTGGCATCAAGGACTGGACGGCGCTGAAGACGCTTCCCATCGGCGCAGGCCACATTGACTTCGAGGAGTTCTTCCGGTTTGTGAAGGGCACCGGATACGACGGGACATTTACCCTCGAATCCACGGCCTTCGGCAAGGACGGCGTGGTGGATTTCGACATGTTGAACCGGCAGGTGGCATATATCAGAGAACAGATGAAACAGTAAAAGGAGAAAAACTATGGCAGACAGACCGACACCGCCCTGGGCAGACCAGATTCCCGAGGGAGGATTCATTTCATACGGCCCGACTTACAAGGTCGGACAATACTTTGACCGGTTCGTGACGGACTGGTTTACGGCAAGTGACGGGACGAAGATGAAGTATTACTTTTTCGACCCCACCGGATACGGCTGGCCGCAGAAGGGGGATTACCCGATCCTTATCTTCTTCCACGGCACCAGCAATGCGCTCGTGGGGGATACCTGCATCAACTATACCGGCGCGGAACTGTACGCTTCGGACGAGTACCAGAAGCGGATCGGCGGCGCCTACATTCTGATCCCGGTGGCCAATGAATACCGTGACGAGACCGGCCGGTGCCAGGGTTTCTGGTCGAAGGAGTACATCGAGCCGGCGGATGAACTGGTCCAGTCCGTCATCGCGACGCGCACCAACGGTGTGGGCACCCGCTTTGCGTTCGGCAATTCGTCGGGTGCACGGTTTGTGTTCCGCATCGCGGATGCGCATCCGGAAAATTATGATGTGCTGATCCCGGTGGGTACCAGCGATGTGTCGACCGAGGAGAAAATCGCGGAGTTCAACGCGCGCGACATGTACCTGCTGTACTCCATCTGCAAGCGGGACGAGTTCAACAAATTTGAGACCGATGTGGAGCCGAAGCTGCCGCGCCTTAAGGCGATGAAGCACTGCACGATCTTCAACCCCGAATGGGTGTACAACGGCGACGGCGGCGTTGCCTCCATCATGGGCGGGATTGAGATGGGTCAGCACTGCCTTATGAATGCGGTGCAGGCGGACCTCAGGCTTGATAACGGCAAGCCGATGTACGAGATTCTGCCAAACGGCATCACGGGCTACATCGCGGAGGTCCTCGCGGAGCGGAGAGCTGCAGGGCTGCGGTGAGCGGGTCCGTTTTCCGAAATATGAAACGATGAAAGACTGACGATATGGAACGAATGCATGACCGCGATATGCGGGAGCCGCTCTTTGAGTATCTCGAGGAGACCTACGGAAAAGTCCGCATCATCGAGGAGAAGACCATGGGCAAATCCCGCGCGGATGTCGTGATGGTGACGCCCGCGAGTCTGTACGGAATCGAGATCAAAAGCGACGCCGACACCTATGTGCGGCTGGAGCGGCAGGTGAAGGATTACGACCGCTATTATGATTTCAATATTGTTGCGGTTGGTTCGAGCCACGGCGCCCACATCGCGGAACACGTGCCGGAGCACTGGGGCATCATCACCGCGGAGTGCGTGGACGACGAGTGGGATTTCTATATGATGCGAAAACCCCAGCCGAATCCGAAGGCGAAGATCAAGCGGAAAATGGAGATCCTCTGGCGGCCGGAGTTAGCCATTCTACAGCTGTGGAACGGCATGCCTAAATACAAAGACAAAGGTAAGGACTTTGTCATCGCGAAGGTTTTGGAGCGGGTTCCGGAGAAGATCCCGGAGGCAAAACTCCACGAGCAGATCAGCGAGCTTTTGTTTGAACGGGACTACAATAACGTGAAGGAGATGCTCAAGGAGTACCGAAAAGGGGAACTTCAGAAGGCGATCGAAGCGGAGCAGGATCCGGAGCGGAAGATGAAGCTGATGGCAGAGCTGGAAGCAAAGCGGGCGAAGGCTCCCACGCCGCCCAGACGATGGAGACGGCGCAGAAGAAAGAAAACCGAGTAGATTGGAGATACGGATTTGAGCGAGAAAGCGGGTAAAAGCAAAGAGTTTCGCGAGTTTCTGCGAGAGGTCAGGGAACAGAACTGGCCGGTTCACGGTGTAGAAGTTTACCGTGACAGGAAACTTGCGGAGAGTTACGGTGATACGATGCATACGCGGTATCCCATTTATTCCATCACGAAAAGCATCCTCTCCCTGGCCGTCGGTATCGCGTGGGACCGCAAGCTGATCGATCTGGAGAAGTCCGTTCTTGAGTATATTCCCGAGTCCTTCGTCAGTGAGATGACGCAGGAGCAGAGGGGCATTTTCCGTACCCTGACCATCGAACGGCTGATGACGATGTCGGTGGATGGATTTCCGTTCCGCGCCGAGGGGGACAGCTTCCTTAAGTTCGCCCTCGCCTGTCCTATCCCGGAGCCGCAGAAGAAGGTTTTTAACTACAGCAACATCCCGGCGTATCTGGTGGGCGTGGCGCTTTCCGGCGCAATCGGCGGGGATGCTTGGGATTTCCTGAACCGAAACCTCTTAAAGCCGCTGCACATTGACAATCCGGAGTACGACCGCTGCCCGGACGGATTTTTCTACGGCGCGTCCGGCATGAAACTGACAGTGAATGAGCTGAGCCGCATCGGCTTTCTAATCTACAACGGCGGCGTTTGCGACGGCAAACGCGTGGTATCCACGGCCTACCTGGAGCGCATGAGTGCGGTTCACATGCCCAATGCGGGCGGCGGTTACGGGTATCTGGCAGGCCCGTACCGGGACGGCGTGCGCATCAGCGGAAAATGGGGCCAGCGCTGCTTCATCCTTCCCAAACAAAACCTTCTGGTTTCCGTGCTGTCGGACTGCGAGGAGACATCGCCGCAGCTGGATGAATGCCTGGAGAGAACGCTTCTGACAAGCGCCCCGGAGGCAGCGGATGTTGCGAAAGCCGGGGATGGAGTTGCGGTATGCCCTTACGCGAAGAAATGCGGCGGGTGTGATTATCAGGGAATCCCGTATGCGGAGCAGCTTGCGAAGAAACAGAAGACGGAGCGGATCCTTCTGGATCGTTTTGCAAAGGTGGAGCCGATCCTCGGTGCAGTTCACCCGGAGCATTACCGAAATAAGGTTCACGGCGTCTTCGGATATGATAAGAAGGGCAATGTCTTTACGGGCATTTACGAGGAGAAAAGTCACCGCATTGTGCCGGTTCCCTCGTGCATGATCGAGGATGAGAAGGCGAACGACATTTTACGGACCCTGTGCGAGCTCGCGAAGTCGTTTAAAATCCGCATCTACGACGAGGACCGCGGCACGGGCATGCTTCGCCACGCGCTGATCCGCGTCGGCCGAAACACCGGCGAGATCATGGTCGTGCTGGTGGTGACGGACCCTGTTTTCCCGTCGAAGAACAATTTCACGAAGGAGCTTAGACGCCGTCATCCGGAGATCACGACCGTGGTTCTCAACATCAACAACCGCGACACCAGCATGGTGCTCGGAGAGCGCAATATTGTGCTGTACGGCAAGGGTTACATTGAGGATGTGCTGTGCGGGCTTCGGTTCCGGATTTCGCCGTCGTCCTTCTACCAGATCAACCCGGAGCAGACGGAAGTGCTTTACGGCAAGGCGATGGAATTTGCCGGCATGACAGGGAAGGAGCGAGTGATTGACGCCTACTGCGGCATCGGAACCATCGGTATGTGCGCAGCCGCGAAGGCAGGGGAAGTCATCGGCGTGGAGCTGAACCGCGACGCGGTTCGGGATGCAATCGCCAACGCCAAGGCGAACGGGATCCGCAATATCCGGTTTGAGAGCGCGGATGCTGGAGCTTTTATGACACGTATGGCAGCGGACGGCGAGACCGCGGATGTGGTCTTTATGGACCCGCCCCGAAGCGGCAGCACGTCGGAGTTTATCACCGCCGTAAACACCCTGAAACCCGCGAGAGTGGTCTACGTTTCCTGTGACCCGGAGACCCTCGCCCGAGACCTTGCTTTGTTTGTGAAGAAAGGGTGGAAGGTGGAGCGAATCCAGCCGGTTGAGATGTTCCCGTATACGAAGCATATTGAGACCGTTGTTCAACTTTCCAAGTGAGATATCGACAGGCTCGGTTTCGTTGAAAGAACAGGAGGACAAAACGTTATGAAATATCCCTGGATTGAAGAATATCTGATGGAAAAAACAGGCGTGACCAAAGATTTGCAGCCGGATTGGAACTGGATCCGGTTTCAGATCGGAGGAAAGATGTTTGCCGCAATCTGTTTGGATGATAATGATCGGCCTTATTATATCACACTGAAACTGGAACCGCTGGAGGGAGATTTCTGGCGGAAACAGTATGAGGATATAATCCCCGGCTATTACATGAACAAGCAGCATTGGAATTCGGTGAAAGCGGATGGAGAGGTGCCCGATGATATTCTGAAAGATCTGCTTGATAAGGCATATCAGATCGTTCTCGAGAGCTTCAGTAAGAAAAAGCAAAAGGAGATATTAGGGCGTTGTGATTGAGTTCAAAAAGTTTACTGAATTTCCCAGAGGAGGACAATATGGATATAAAGATACGGAGATGGAAAATCGAGGATAAATCAGATCTGGCGAAAGCCCTGAATAATAAGAATATCCTGAATAATCTGCGTGATGGAGTGCCTTATCCCTATACGGAAAATGATGCAGAGGATTTTATAGGTGCAATGCTGTCGGCAGATCCGGATAAAACCTTCGCATTTGCGATAACTCTTGAGGATAAGGCTATCGGGAGCATCGGAATATTCCGTCAGGAAAACATTCATTATCGGACAGCGGAACTTGGCTATTACATCGGTGAGGAATATTGGGGCAGTGGATATATGACAGAGGCTGTGAAACAGGCATGCGGTTTTGTCTTTGAAAACACTGACATAATCAGGATTTATGCCGAGCCGTTCGCGTATAATACCGGTTCCTGCCGCGTGTTGGAAAAAGCAGGGTTTGTTTACGAGGGGACCCTTAGGAGTAATGCATACAAGAACGGAAACGTCGTTGATATGAAAATGTATGCGCTTGTAAAGCAATAGAATCCTTCACGGTCGAGGGGGGGATATGAAGACTGTAGAAATACTCGGTGCGAACCGATTTGAAACTGATACGAAAACCCGGGAAGGCTGCAGGGCCATCATTGTGCAGGACGGGAAGATCCTTCTCACGCATGAACTGAATTCCGGCTGGTGGCTCATCCCGGGCGGCGGGTTGGAGGAAGGAGAGACTCCGGAAGGCTGCGTGGTGCGTGAGGTCGAGGAAGAGACAGGGTACCTCGTGCGCCCGCTCAGGCGGTTCCTTTTTCTGTGCGAGTATTACGAGGAATACCGCTATCCGGGGTATTTCTTTATCTGTGAAGTGACCGGAACGGGACAGATGAAACTGACCGATGCGGAAAAGCGCCGCGGAGTACAGCCGGAGTGGATCCCGCTGCAGGATGCAATCGATCTGTTCTCGAAACATGAGTCTTATGCTGATGTGAGCGAGGAAAAACGAGGTTCCTACCAACGGGAATACATGGCGCTTCGGGAGTATATGAATCTTGCGCCCGACAGTCCCGAACGGCAGATATACGAAAGGTTTCCGGGGGTAAGCTGCGCCTACAGAGACGCAGCGGGAAGAGAGATTTTGAAATACGACGGAATGGCCGATACGGAAAATGCTGTTCCGGTGGACGGGAATACTGCCTTTCCGGCCTGCTCGATCTCCAAGTTCGTTACCGCCATAACCGTGATGAAGCTTCAGGAGCAAGGGGTGCTTCAAATCGACGAACCGGTCAACCGCTATCTTCACCAGTGGAAACTGCTTGCAGCGGACGGAACGGAAAGCAACGCGACGATACGGTTGCTCCTCAGTCATACCTCCGGGATTGTTGATGCGGAGGATTCCTTTTACGGACTTCGCCGCAGTGACGCGGAAATCAGCGTGCTCGATGTACTTGAGGGCAGAACGACATACAATAACCGCCGGGCCGTGTCTGAAAAACAGCCCGGAACGGAGTTTGAATACAGTGATGCAGGTTACTGCGTGCTGCAATTGTTGATTCAGGAGATTACGAGCCGCAGCTTCGAAGAAGTTGTCGCGGAAAATGTTTTTGAGCCGCTTCGTTTGCAGAAGACTTTCTTCGGTTCACTCCGGAATCTCGGACTTCGGGAACAGAGCCAAACCATGGCTTCAGGATATGACAGTGAAGGTTCCCCGATCCTTGGAAAATATCCGCAAATCCCGGACCTCGCGGCTTCGGGCTTGTGGAGCACGCCGGGAGAATTGATGGCGATCGCCGAAGCATTTATCGAGGCGGTAAACGGCAGAAGTTCAATCTTAAGCAGCGCTTCGGCACGGGAGATGATCAAGCCGACGGAGTATTTTTCGTGGGTTGGCCTTGGCATATTCCGGCGCGGCGATGACACGCTTGTGTCGCAGGGCTGGGGCGAGAACGGACAGTGCATGTTGAAGATGAATGTAGTGACGGGAGAGGTTTCCGTCGTGATGACAAACAAGGATCCCGGGGTGGAGCAGTCAGAGTCCGGAGTGGAAGCGCTTACGGATTTATGAGATAAAAAACTTCTTGGAAATAAGCGTTTCTGAGCCCGGACAGAAGAGAACATAAATTGACAGGATTTCTATTGCAACTCCGCGTAATATAGAATCATCAAAGAGAAGGAGTGTGACAGATGGAGTGGCTTACCTGCATTCGGAAGGCGATCGATTACATGGAAGAACATCTGGAAGATAACATCAGTGCGCAGGATGTTGCCGATCAGGTCTTTATGTCCTCGTTCTTTTTCCAGAAGGGCTTTTCGCTGATGACCGGGTATGGGCTTTCGGAGTATATCAGAAACCGCAGATTGTACCGGGCAGCACTGGACCTTCAGAAAACAGATGAGAAGATCATCGATATTGCATTCCGGTACTGCTATGAAACGCCCGAAAGCTTTACGAAAGCCTTTTCCCGTTTTCATGGCGTGAGTCCTTCACAGGCGCGGGAAGGCGCGCCGATCAAAGCATTTCTTCCTCTGAAAATTGAAATTTCTATTCACGGAGGTAATGAGATGGATTACAAGATCAAAACTATGACCGGCTTTAAGGTGATCGGGTTTACGAGAGTATTTGACGGAGAGACTTCTTACGTGGAGATTCCCAGGTTCTGGGATGAGATTCGCGAGAACTATGCAAACAATGTCTGGAAGGGAAATGCACCGGCCAATGCGATCGAAAATGCAATCGTAGAGAACAACATCGGCGAGTACGGCGTTTGTGTGGATGATGTCGGTGAGGGCAGGTTCAGCTATATTGTAGCGGGCATTTATAAGGGCGGTGAAGTCCCGGAAGGCATGACAGTATATGAACTTCCTGATTTTGACTGGGCGATTTTTGATTGTTTCGGTCCCTGCCCCAAAGCGCTTCAGGATGTAAATACTAAAATCTGGAAAGAATGGCTTCCGGGAAATCCGGATTTTGAGTTCCCGGGTCGGGCGAACATTGAGTGGTATGGAGACGGAGACCCGAGTGCTTCGGATTATCACTGTGCAATCTGGATTCCTGTAAAGAAGAAGTGACCCTCGGGGACTGGGTTAGTGGTTCATCTTTTGAACCTTTAACCACGTCACTCGGGTTCAAAAAGGAGGCCGGTAAGATGGATAAAAAAGTTTTAGATTGGCTTTTAGATAAATTGTATCCTGAGGTACGGCTCAGAACCCTGAAGGAATACAAAAAACTGCCGGAGGAAGATGAAAGGGTTGTCAACTGCAAGAAGGAACTGCTTGGCAGCAAAGTTTATGAGCGCGGTCTTAAGAAGCTGAAGAAAGACAAGCCCTGGGACAAATACGATGCAATCCTGGCATTTGCCGAATGGGGATTGACAAGAGATGACATCGGAGGCGACATTGACGATGAGGTGTTCGCTCTGATTGAGACCACGGGCTTTAAGATGCTTTGCGGCGAGCCGTTGCTTCTCCGAAACCTCGTTAAGCTTGGATATTATACGGAAGACATCGTTAAGAATGAGATCGATTCCGTACTTAAGCTGATCAAGGACGATGGGGGCTTTGGGTGCATCAGCACCAACAAAAAGATCAATGATCCCAAGAAGCCCCATAAGAGCTGTGCAAGGCTGACGGTGGAATATCTGTTGCTGGTGGCAGAGCTGCATTTGCAGGGATACAAGCCGGCGTGCGAAGACGCTCTGGTTCATTATTTTACAAAGCGAAACATTTTCTATCGGACAGACGATATGCAGACGCCTATGGTGGAGGTGATGCTTGGCACATTCTATCCGCCGGATCCAATCAAAATCGGCGCGCATCAGATTGTTTACGCGCTTCGTGTATTGGGTTGCGATCCTAAATCAGAGGCCATGCAGGCCGGCTACAAAGTGCTGGATCAGCACAGGCTGGAGAACGGAAGATATGTGCTGACAGCATCCAAGAGCGTACCGGCATTCAAGGCAGGAAATGTCGGGGAAGAGAATAAGTGGGTGACGCTGTACGCCTGTATGGCGCAGGAGTAAGGAGAATCGAATGGATTATCAAACAGAAAAAGTGATTCTTCATTTCGTCACAGAGGACGATTGGGCAGAAGTTGCCGGAAAATGGCCCGCCGATCACCATCCGCTCTCGGATGCGGAGGCTCGGGAAGCCATCGCCTATATGCGCGGGAACTACGAAAGAAATACGAACGGCTGCATCTATCACCTTTGCCTTGCAGTGTGCGGGAAGGAGCATCCCGAAACGATTATGGGCTGGTGCGGGCTGGACGGTACGAGGAACCACTCGGAGCCGGAAATCTTCATCCTCCTGGAGGAAGAATACCGGAACAAGGGATACGGAACGGAGTGCGTAAAGGAACTGCTGCGGATTGCGGCGGAGGACTTTGCGCTTTCCGGCGTTCACGGCGGCTGTGACAAAGAAAACATCGCTTCCGCCCGTGCCATGGAAAAGGGCGGCATGGTTCAGTACGGCACGGAAGATAACGGTGATCCGCTGTTTCGATTCTCCATAAAGAAATAAGCGAAGACGGGAGAAAATGCCATGCGCAAGAAACTCATCCTCATCAGCGGCTCACCCTGCGTCGGCAAGACGGCCGTGGGAGAGAGGCTCTTTGAAAGCTATGACAACAGCGCATATCTGGACGGTGACTGGTGCTGGTGCGTGCATCCGTTTTCGGTCACGGACAGTCGGCTCCGCAACGGGGATAAAAGCATGTCCTTTGTTCTTTCCAACTATCTGAATTCGGACTTTGCATATGTATTTTTCACATCGGTCGTGCTGACGGATCCGCAGATTCGGGAAGGAATCCTTAAGGGGATTACGGCGAAGGATTACGAAACCGTCGCATTCACGCTCACCTGCTCGGAAGAGACATTGAAAAAGCGCCACGACAAGCGCGGAGACAAAGGCGAAACGAACTATTACTGGCTGCATCTGCCGCCCTGCCCGGGGGATATTGTGGTCGATACGGACAGCAAGAGCGTCCGTGTTGTAGTTCGGGAAATGAAGAAGCAGATTGACGACATAGGTGACCGAACGGAAACCCAATACAAGAAGATATTTGCGGAGGAAGATAAATGACGATCGGCGAAGTACGCTTACTGACAAACGATGTGCCAAAGCTCGCGGGGTTTTATAAGCAGCTGCTGGGCGTGGAAAACGGAAGCGATGATGAGATGAAAGATGGTTTAGTATGGAGATAAAAACAAAACGACTGACGCTGAGACCAATCCGTTTCGGTGATGAGAAAGAAATACATGAGTACGCCGGTGATAAAGAAATCACCATGATGTTTTGGCTTCCCCATGACACTTTTGAGGAGACAGTTGATTTTGTTCAAAAGAATGCAGAGGAGTGGAATTCGAAGGATCAGACAAACTTTGAATTTGTTATTCTTTTGGACGGAAAGATAATCGGCGGATGCGATTGTGACCTAGGACACAGTGAGGACAGATCGTATGCTACACTCGGATGGATCATAAACAAGGCATACAGAAATCAGGGCTATGCCGCTGAGGCTGCTTCTGCAATCCTTGATTTTGCTTTCAGTAACACCGGTATCGATAAAGTATACGCGCAGTGCGATGTCAATAATCCGGCGTCCTTCAGAGTGATGCGTAAGATCGGGATGAATTGCATCGATGATAAAGGGACACGTACCTATCCGAAAACCGGGATAACTTCGGGAGAATACACCTGCCTGATCACCCGTAAGGAGTGGGAGGAAAATAAAGGCGTTTAGCGGAAGGAGGCGGATCATCCATGGATAAGGGCTGGGCTGAGAAAAATAAAGAAATACAGACGCTTCTTGCGAAAGAATCGACATTCAAAGAGGCAATAAAGAAACTCACAGAATTCCGGGGAGAATTATTTCAGCAGATCACCTGGATCGTTGAAGGCTATCCGGAGGAGGCGTTTTATCAGATGCCTTTTGCGGGCGCAAAGGGGTATCACAGCAAGACGCTTGCGTATTCCATATGGCACATTTTCCGAATAGAGGATATCGTGGCTCACGAAATGATCGCCGGGGATAAGCAGATTCTGTTTCGCGAAGGATTCCTTGAGAAGACCGTGTCTCCGATCATCACCACCGGAAATGAATTGAAGGGCGAAGAGATCGCTGAGTTCTCAAAGAAACTCAACGTGAAGAAACTTTATTTCTATGCAAAGGCTGTCAAGGAAGCAACGGATCAGATCCTTTTGCAGCTGCAATACAAAGACCTGAAGAAAAAGTTTACGAATGAAACAAAGCAGAAACTGATTGAAAGCAAATGCGTCAGCGAGGATGAGAACGCATTCTGGCTGATCGACTACTGGTGCGGGAAGGATATAAAGGGGCTGATTCAGATGCCGTTTTCCCGCCACTGGATCATGCATATTGAAGCGATGCTGCGCATCAAGGACCGGCTTTGCAAACTGGCAAGAAAGGGTGCGGACCCTGTTGCAATCTGCGGATTGTCCTGCAGCCATTGTTTCCTCGGAGCGTGGTGCGGCGGCTGCAGGACCGCCTACAATACCTGCTCTTGTGCAGTATACTCCGAAGGGAGAATTTGCCCCAACGTAAAATGCTGCAACGAAAAGAACTTAGACGGCTGTTACGAGTGTAACGAGCTGGAAACCTGTGAAAAAGGTTTCTATGTGCCGTCCAATGACGGAGCAAACGCGGCAAAGGCGCAGAGCTTTTATATCCGAAAGTACGGAAAGAAGGAATTTCTGAAAATTCAGACGAGATTACACGAGAAATTTGAATTCCAGAAGGTGCAGGAAATCCTCGGCCAGGATTATAAAGAAGCGCTCCGGATACTGGAAGAGAACTGATGGAGATCATCTTCACAAGGGGGGAACAAAACATGGGTAAATCTTGCATGGAGCAGTTGGATCAATATCTTCAGGATCTGAATGACAGGATCAGGAAGAATGGGAATCGCAGCGGAAGCAGCAACCGCTACCGGATTTTTCTGATCGGCATCAATCCGATGTTCACCTCCTCCGAACGGAGAAGTGTCGTTGAGCGGCTGATCCGGGATGCGGCAGGGAAAACCGATGAAAATGAGAAGGCGTTGGAACTCATCTACGCCTTGAAGATTGCCCGGTACAACAACTTCGATATCGAGGTTCCTCATTTCCGGGTGTCGGAGACCTTGAGCCTTATTCCGAAGCCGGATCCTGACGAAGAAAGAAGAAAACTAGCCGCCGACAAAGCGATGCGTAAGTTCTACGAGGAGATCGAGGAAAGCCGGAAGCCCGACGAGGAAATCCTTGGATTGTATAATGTGGCTGTTGCAAGAGACTGGCTTGATCTCAGTACCCATGTCCGTTTCGAGATCGATGATGGAATTACGGAAGAACTGTATCCGTTGGAAGCATACAATCGAACAAACTGCAATGCGGCGAAACAGTTTATCCATGAATATCTGCGGCATCAGAAGGAGCCTGTGGAATACGGTTCTCTCCGATTCAGTGACGGTGAGCCCTCTCTCTATCAGAAGAGAGTGGAAACCCAAAGAGATCTGAGCCTGTTACGAGATCCGGACTCCTGCAGTGTCGAACATTTCTGGGTCGTATACCCGGGCGGAACGGAATGGATTACTCAAAAGGCGATGATCAAACACCCGTGGGGGAGAGCCATGGGAGGATATCCGGACCGGGCCGTTGCGGAAGAGATCCTGCGGGAAGCGGAGCCGCGGAATCCCGGCCCTTGGGGAAACCACAGCAGAACCGTGGCTCACTGCGCCGAGAAGATTGCGGAATACTCCGGGATGGATCCGGACAAGGCGTATGTGCTCGGGCTGCTGCACGATATCGGACGGCGGTTCGGCAAGCGGCATCTCGGACATGTGTCCGACGGCTATTCCTACATGATGGCGTGGGGCTATCAGGACGCGGCGAGGATCTGTCTCACCCATTCCTTCAACCAGAAGAGGATCAAGGGCTACGTCGGCAAATTCGACACCACCGAGTACGAGACGGAGCTCATCAAGACAAAGCTGGCGGAGACGGAATACGACGATTACGACAAGCTGATCCAGCTCTGCGATGCAATCTCCGGAGCTTACGGCGTGATGGATATCATCGCCCGCATGAGCGATGTCAAGCAGCGGTACGGAAACTATGACCCCGAAAAATGGAACGCCAACATCGCTCTGAAGGATTACTTCGAGAAGAAGATGGGGCGGGATCTGTACGAGGCCGTAGAGAAAGATACCTTCCGGCCGGATCTGAGAGTTTTCCGATGCGAGGACGCCGAATGGCTGTGCTCGGAAGAGGCATACGCCATCTACGCTCCCTGTATGTACCAGCCTACATACGAGAAGTATAAGGCGGAGATGGAGGGGTACCTTGCGGATCCCGCTGTCCGGATTCATGTCTGTGAGAACGACGGGATCAGGGCGGGAATGCTTGTCCTGAAACTCTCCGGGATCGATGCGGAAATACTCGGTATCTCCGTGTCCGAGGATCGCCGCGGCCGCGGCATCGGGCAGTACATGGTGCGCGAGGTCATGAAGGCCGGGCAGCATGAGAGCCTGTATGCACAGACGGATGACGACGCTGTGGAATTCTACCGGAAGAGCGGTTTCGATACGGAGAAAACCGAAGTCCAATACCCGAACGGAACCGTGGTCCGCTATCGCTGCACGTTGAATAATCCGAAGGCAGCCAACCGGGAGGGGTAACTGTATCGCATACTGCGGGTGAAGGAAGGAATACTACATTTTCCGACGAGTGTTTTTTCGGTAGAATGGAGTCACCGTGAATACGGAAAATGATCCGGAGGGAGCCCGCCATGGAGAAGAAGTTTAAGGTTTTGATGCTGAACGGAAGTGCGAGACCGCAGGGGAACATTGCGCTCGCGTTTCACGAGATGGAACAGGTTTTTGCCGAAAACGGCGTGGAATATGAGAACATACTGCTCGGACGCACTGCGATCCGGGGCTGCATTTCCTGCGAGGCGTGCAGGAAGACCGGAAAATGCGCCTTCGACGATATCGTCAACGAGCTCTCGGCCAAGTTCGAGGCTGCGGACGGTCTGGTGATCGGTTCGCCGGTCTACTACGGCTCCGCCAACGGGACGATCATGGCGGCGCTGCAGCGGATGTTCTACAGCACCCACTTTGACAAGAGTCTGAAGGTCGGCGCCAGCGTGGTGAGTGCAAGACGTTCGGGGTGCACGGCGACATTTGACGAGCTGAACAAGTTCTTCACCCTTTCCAATATGCCGGTGGCAACCAGCCAGTACTGGAACAACATCTACGGATGGGAGCCGGGCGAGGGCCGGGTGGACGATGAGGGCCGGCAGGTGATGCGTGTTCTTGCGCGGAACATGGTCTTCCTCATGAAAAGCATCGAGCTTGGGAAGGAGCAGATCGGACTGCCCGAAACCGAGCCGCGCGTGTGGACGAATTTTACGAGGTAGCCGGGGGTATTATCCGGTTCGGACCTCAACGACAGATGAATTATCGCGGAGGAGTCTTTCGAGGGACAATTCGACAGGCTCCTCTGTTTGTTTTTTCTTTAGGTTTCGGACCTTTTGTGGTACAATGAAGTATCGGACTGCGAAAGCCGGAACACGGAGGTTTACCCTATGTCATTCAAACTCTCAGATCTCTGCGGATACAGGAAGGTTGTCATCCAGTGTCATGACAATCCGGATGCTGACGCGCTGGCGAGCGGGTTCGCCCTGCGCTGGTATCTGGAGCAAAAGGGCGTTTCTGCGCGCTTTGTTTACGGCGGGCCGAATCCCGTCACAAAGAGCAATCTCGTGCTGATGCTCGAGAACCTGGAGATAGTCTGTGAGCACGTCGAAAGCCTGGAGACGCCGGAACTTTTGGTGACGGTGGATTGCCAGTACGGCGAGAGCAATGTCACCGTATTTTCCGCGGAAAATGTTGCCGTCATCGATCATCACCAGGTTTCCACTGCACTTCCTGCCATGAGCGAGGTGCGGAGCAACTACGGCTCGTGTTCCACGGTAATCTTTGAGATGCTGCAGGCGGAGGGGATCGACATCAACGCCGACCGGAGAGTCGCCACAGCGCTGTATTACGGGCTGATGACGGACACGGCGGATTTCTCGGAGGTTTCCCATCCCTCAGACAGAGACCTGCGGGATACGGCGGAATTTAACAAAGCGGATATCACTCTGTTCCGAAATTCCAACCTCTCCATCGACGAGCTCCGGATTGCCGGCGAAGCCCTGAAGAACACCATCGTCGACGATGTGCGCTGCACCGGAATCGTTGAGGCGGGGCCGTGCGACTCCAACATCCTGGGGATTATCAGCGACATGTTTTTGGAGGTGGAGGGGGTCAACACCTGCGTTGTCTACAACATCCTTCCGTCCGGGATCAAATACTCCGTGCGCAGCTGCATCAAGGAGGTCAAGGCCTGCGAGCTTGCGAGCTTCCTTGCGGAAAATTTAGGCGGTGGCGGCGGACATCTGGTGAAGGCCGGCGGATTCTTAAAGAAAGATCTGGTCGTGAAGGCCGGGGTGCGCTTCGAGAAGGAGGATATCACCCGGTTTATCACGGCGAGAATGAACACCTATTTTGACGAATCGACGATCCTGTATGCGGGAGAATACAAGGCGGATCTGTCGGAGTTTGCCCACTATCGGAAGAAGAGGTTCCGCGTCGGTTTTGTGAGAACCGCGGATCTGGCGGCGCCCGGGACCAAGGTGATGATCCGGACCCTTGAGGGCGATATCGATATGGAAATCGCCGAGGATGCGTGTATCATCATCAATGTTAACGGCGAGATTTATCCGATCAAAAAAATGAAATTTGAGCGATCCTATGAGGTCGTCGACGCCCCGTATGTCTATCCGGGAGAGTATCAGCCCAACGTCATCGACAACACGACAGGAGAGCGCATACCGCTTCTTCCCTATGCCGTGAGCTGTGAATCGATCGGCGGGGACGGAATCTATGCGAAGGAGATTACCGGCCGGGTGAAGGTGTTCACCATATGGGACCGGGACAAATACTACCTCGGACGGACGGGGGATTATCTGGCTGTCCGTGTGGACGACCCCTCGGATGTGTATGTCATCGAGGGAGGCATTTTCGCCAAGACTTACGAAGTATGTGAGGAGTAAACAATGCTCTACAACGCTTTTATCAGCTATCGGCACACGCCGCTCGACATGGAGTTTGCGAAGAAGGTTCACGTCGGACTGGAAACCTACCATGTGCCGGGACCGGTTCGGAAGAAGACCGGCAAGAAGAAAATCGAGAGGGTGTTCCGCGATCAGGAGGAGCTGCCGATCGGCAGCGACCTGAACGAGAACATTGCAAATGCACTTCGGGAATCGGAGTACCTGATCGTCATCTGCTCCCCGGAGACGCCCGGCTCCTATTGGGTTTCCAAGGAGATCGACACCTTCATCGAGCTTCACGACCGGCAGCACATTCTGGCGGTTCTGGTGGACGGCGAGCCGGAGCAGAGCTTCCCTCCGCAGCTGCAGGTGGACGAGAACGGAAATTCGGTGGAGCCTCTGGCAGCGGATGTGCGCGGGGCGACTCCCAAGGAGAGAAACAAAAAGTTTAAGACGGAGCTGCTCCGTCTGGCGGCGCCGATCCTCGGCTGTACCTACGACGATCTCCGGCAGAGACACCGTGAACGGATCCTTAGGAGAAATATTGCGATCGCAGCGGTTTCCGCAGGGATCATCGCGGCTGCCGGTGCGGCGTTCGGTATCTACAACGCCCGTGTCGCCGACCGCATGAAGAAACTTGCGGACGAGAAGGCTGTTCTGGCGGATGAGAAGGCCGTGCTTGCGGACGAGAAGACCAAACTTGCCGACGAGAAAACCGTCCTTGCGGATCAGATGTCGAAACTGGCGGATGAGAAGACGAAGCTTGCGGATGATATTCTGGTGGAATACCGGGAGAAGCAGAAGAATCAGTCCCGGTTCTACGCCGAGGAAGCCATGCTGCAGCTTCATGAGGGAAACCGCGAGGACGCGGTTCTCATCGCCTCGGAAGGACTCCCGTCGGCGGATGATGACCGGCCCTTCGTCGCGGAGTCAGAGTACGCCCTGGCTTCTGCTCTGCATGCTTACGACTGTGGTCAGGACCTTTCCTTTGACCGCGTCCTGCACCATGACCAGATGATTGAAAGCATGTCCGTGGACTGCGATAAACGATATCTCACCACCATCGATTACGGCAGGACCGTGTATGTGTGGGATTGCGAAACCTGCAGTCTTAAGCTGAAATTGGAGCACAATCCGGAGACCGGCAATCTTCTGTCGGCCATGGCGGATTCCAAAGGCGTGGTTGTCGCCTACAACAGCTGCCTCGTCCGGTATGATCACACCGGAAAGGAAACCGCCCGCGTTTCGCTGGAGCAGGATATGACCGGGTGCGTATTGGCCGATGAGATTGACACGGCCTTCTGTGTCCGCACGGACAAGGTGACGATGATATCCCTGGGCGATCTCACAAAGAAGTCGGAGATTTCGTACGGGAATGGAGGAAAGAGACTTCGGGAATGCAAACTTTCCTCGGACAAAAAGACGTTTGTCGTCGGTCATACCGTGGAAGACGGCGAGTCCGCCCGGGTTACCGTCATCGATCTGACATCCCTTTCCTCGTTCACGGTTCCGGTTTCCCAGGAGTATATCCTTGATTTTTGCATTACGGCAAAGGGAACCGTCGCAGTTGTAAGTACGAACGGGGATTTTTATTACAGCAAAATGAAGAAGATGACGATGGATGTCTTCCGCGTTGCAGACGGAGAGAAATGCTACAGCAGGGACATCCCGTGTGACGGTTGGGATTTTTCGAACTTCAGACTTCTTCTGGCATCCCATGCCTATGACGGAAAATGTGATATTGTTCTCGCGACGGAAGGCCACGCCTATTCCTACGATGAGGCTGACGGGACGCAGAAGGCGCAGTTCGCGCTCCCCGGTTCAGCGGTTACCCTGGATGTGAATGAGAACTCGACCACAGCATTCATCGGCTGTAAGAACGGCGAAATTATCTCAATCAACACCTCGGAGGGGGAGATTTATTCCGGGAGCACGGTCACCACAAACCTGATCCTCGACGATATGAAAATCCTGAACGACAGCATTGCTCTGCAGAGCCAGCTCTCCACGGATATCGCGGTGATGAAGTATCTTGCTGCGTCGGATCTTCAGGAGCTTCCCGATCTGACGGATGAACCGATCGGCGTTGCTGTTGCACCTTCCTCAAAGTATTATGTTCTGCAGGAACGGCATCGGACGGACACTTATAACTTTTACGATGCTGATGGAAATCTCCTGTATGGCACGAAGCTGGGATATAGTGTGGGAGGCATGGGATTTGCCGGGGATACATTCATTGCGGCGGTGCGTGACAGCGTTCGCTTGATCGATCCGTTCACCGGAAGCGAGACGGAAATCACCTTTGAGAGCCTTGAGATTCCGATGCTGTGCCAGAAAGCCAGGTTCAGCGATGACGGGCGTTACCTTGCGATGAACGGGTTCAGCCGCGGCGTTGCCGTCATTGACCTGATGGAGAAAAGGGTTATTTTCCAAGACGAAACCCTGGATGACATTAACAATACCGCACTGAGCAGGGACGGGCGTTTTCTCCTGATTTCCGTGAAGGAGGACCTGCTTCTTCGGGTTGATGTCTCCACGGGAACTGTGACGGAGCTGCAGGATGAAACGTATCGATTGTCCTCATACAGTTCTAAGGGCACCTGCCTTGTATGTGACCAAACCGGACAGTACGCAGCTCTGGCTTGTGCTGACGGCTATGTGCGCGTTTTGGCGTTTCCTTCGGGTGAAGCGATCGGCGAATTTCCGCTTCAGACATATAACCTTTGCTTCCTCGGATTTACGAAGGATTCAAAACACATTCTGATCGAGGGCGACGATTACCGCATGAAGGTCTTTCGCCTTGACGACGGCGCCTGCCTGAACAATTTTGATATGCCGGCGCAGGTGGCCTATGTCCTCGAGTCCGACGGAACCATCGCCCTTTGCGACAACTATACGGTGAGCCTTCTGGACGCGGAGAATTTCGGCCGGCTGGCTTATGTGCCGAATGCGGTGACGTATCTTGCCGGTTGCAAGCAGTTTGTGATCGCTGACGGCACCTCGGTGTGGACCGTGGGATACAAAAACTATCGGGAGCTTCTCGCCGAGGCGGAACGGCAGTTCCCCGGCGCGGAGCTGAGCGATGAGAAGCGGATCATGTACAATATTGAGTAAACTGCCCCGGTGAACGGAGCGGGAAGGATTTTCGAGAATGCATTTTGTGGACGCAAAAGGAATCCTCAGCGGAAGCGGCGGGCGCGTCGGTATGAACATTTACCGGGGATGTACCCACGGCTGTATTTACTGTGACAGCAGAAGCCGCTGCTACCAGTTCACGCACCCCTTCGAGGACATTGAGGTGAAGCAGAACGCGCCGGAACTCCTGGAGAAGGCGCTTCGGGCCAAAAGCCGCAAATGCATGATCGGCACCGGCTCTAAGTCTGACC
>JAGCVY010000002.1 GCA_017962105.1 Lachnospiraceae bacterium | reverse complement strand
CAGGAACTGACGGCAGTCATCGACACGAGGGAAATTCTGAGCGACCCCGGTGCGGGCATGTCCGGTCAGGTGTACTCGACACCGGAAAGCGTTCCGGCGGGCGCGAAGGAGAACCTGCCCGGCGGCCCGGATACGGCGAACAAGTATGTGTATGTGCGCTGGACCACCTGGCCTCTGTATGAAGGATCGCAGTACTTCAGCCTGGACATGGACGTGTGGGCCGGAGTGGCGGAAGGAAACGGGGTCTCGATCCCGGGCATCATCCTGGGCGAGGGCGGTGTGATCAGCGGCGGGACGGTCGGCACGGAGAGCTCCGGGGAACAGGCCGGGGAGCACTACAGCCGGCAGACGGTCCGGTACAACTATGACGGCCGGGGATGGAGCGACTACCGCGCCCGGGAAATCTGGGTGGCGTATCCCACGGACCGGATGCAGGACAACAAAACCTATACGATCCGCGCTGCATCGCAGTGGACGCTGACGGAGGCGGACCCGGCGGTGGGCAGCGACCCGAGGGAAGTTTCCCGGGCCGGGGCGACGGCGTCGGTGAACTATTTGCATGCTGGATGGGAGTACCCTGCGGGGACCTTCGGCGTGTACAAGTATTCGGGCTCACGGCCCAGCCATACGCACAACACCATTGTGAAGGACCGGCCGGACGGGAGCGTCAGCTCCCAGGGCCACAAAAAGGACAAGACCTATGAGATGGCTGTCGGAGCGCTTAGAAACGGAAAGACCGTGACGCTGGATTTCGAGGTGCTGACCGTGGGGTACGGCTATTCGTATACCGCGGGCCCGACGAGCGAGGTTCCGGATCTTCCGGAGGGCTGGGAACAGGATCCCGCCCATTACCTGAACTGGTCCTACAGGATGGAGACCACAGATGATACGGTTTCCGTAGCGAACATCAGCCCCGACGGGACACTCGGAGCGGGAGACTATCGTTTCGAAAGCATCACCATCGCGGCGCCGGAGATGTTCTCCTACGGGCGCCAGACGCTTGAGATGTACCAGATCCCGGGTTCAGAATTCGGCTATAGGCCTGACAACAGCCTGCCGAAGCCGGACGTGGAGGTCTGGGTTGAGAAGAATAAGAGCGGGAGCTGGGAGCTGTACGACACGGTATCGCTGCGCAGCGGGACGAAGAAGATCACCTTCCCGGCAGACGCGAACGTGACCGGCTACCGGACGGTAATCGCGACCAACCAGGCCGCCTGCAAGCTGGCGGTGTGGCCTAAGGTGACGATCCTTCCGTCCGAGCATGTGCTGCAGCTGGCGGAAGAGCGCCTTCAGGGCTACACGAACGTCGTCCTGGAGAACGAAGCACGGCAGGTGACGACCTTCTACCAGAGCGCGGAGCGGCAGGACGAGGTGCTGCCGGAGCAGACCGCCTGGCTGGAAGCCAACGACGACTATACGACCGAGAACAGCGATGACAGCTTGTCCACGCTGACGAATGCCGGCTTCAAGGTCTACGGATCCATGCCCTCCACCGGAGATTACACATACTCCAGGGCCACGAACGATCCGGTGAACCGCCGCGTCGTGGTGACGCTCTTTGCGGCAGTGTACGAGCAGGCCAACGTGACGGACGGGACCAAATACAACGAAGCGGTGGCGGCGGGCGCTGTCATCCCGGAGACCTCCGGGACCTGGTACCTGCTTCTTCCGGAACACTTCGTACCGAACACTTCGACAATCCAGCTGCGGAGCGGCGACCGGGTTACCGACGTGAAGGTGACGGAAAACTTCCGAAACAGCGGACGGACCCTGGTGACGGTGAAGGCGACGCTGACGCCGGATCCCAAAAAATTGTCCAGCTATAATTCGCAGGCCAACAACTGCTGGGGGGACAAAATCCAGATCAGTATGGACATGTATGTGCCGTGGTCGGAATACAACAAAGTCAGGGATGGGTACGCGGTCTACCACGCGGCGTTTGAATCGGGCAACCCGGGCCGGCTGGGGAACCTGACGGATCAGAATTATTACCAGACCGTCGGATATCCGGACGTATGGCCGGGAACCCCCAACACCTATCTCGGCAGCAACACCGTTGCCAACTCGCAGATCCGCGGATGGATGAGCGATCTGGACCCGGACAGCGACGAGGAACGGTTCGTGTACCTGCGCGTCTCGGAGAGCATACGGGACGCTGACCTCTCGGAGCAGGTGGAATTCCGGAAGGACGCCCGGGCGGAGCTGGACGGCACCTGGGGCCGTGGCACCCGGGACGAGAACCAGGTCACCGTGACCGAGGGCGGCAAATACACCTACCGGCTGACCGTTGCCTCCAAGCAGGACTGTAAGACCGGCGGCATCCTGATCTACGACGCCCTCGAGGCGTACGTTCCTCACGAGGGGTACGATCAGGACGACGTGAACGGGAAAAAGGCCTGGAGCGGCGCTTGGCAGGGCAAGGGCCAATGGAAGGGAACGCTGGAGTCCGTGGACCTGTCCGAACTGTACGCGGACATGTGCGGGGCAAGGCTGTACTACAGCACAACGTCCGGACTAGTGTTTGACAACAACATCGACACAAACGTGGGGGGATGGGTCAACTTCGACAGCGGCGCCTGGGGCAGCGCCTACAGGCTGACCGACACGGATATCTGGACCGAAGTGACCGGCAGCCTGGAAAACGGTGTCTGGACTGTGCCGGACGCACTGAAGGGAAAAGTGACCGCCATTGCGGTGAACGCCGAGCGCTATAACCAGGCGGACATCGCAGCATCCTATGTCCTGGACCCGGGGGAGAAGCTCTCCGTCTACCTGAATATGGCTGCGCCGACGGACAACGGCAATGACGGCACATGGAACGCGAAGGGTGCCTACGACCACAAGAAGGACAACGCCGCGTCCACGGACGATATCGACTGGACCGGCGCGGCGGACCCCGCCAACAACATGTATGCCTACAACGCGGCGACAACCGTGTATATCCCCTTCGTCAAGTCCGGGAACAGCGAACAGGCCCAGCCCAGGGCACGGCTGGAGAGTGCGTATTCCCGGGTGGGCATCGTGCCCAGCGTGGTTTCGGTGCGGAAGACCTGGAACGACGGGGAAAGTGTCAACGGCCAATATATGGAGAACCGCGACGGGCTGCGCCCGAAGAGTGTGACAGTGCATTTGACGGGAGTGACCGCAGATCCGGAGTCAAAGATTGAGCAATCCATCACTCTGAGCGATGAAAACGGCTGGAAGGGCGTGTTCCAAAACGCGCCGGACACAGACAGCGACGGGAATCCGTATACCTATACGGTGACGGAGGACCCGATGCCTGGGTACACCACAGGGGTGTACAAGGAAGAGGGACGCTCCTACGAGATTGTCAATACCCACAAAAAGGAAACCTTCACCCTCAGGGGCGAAAAGCTGTGGCTGAATCCGGACGGGACGCCTGCGGAACCGACGGTCGACAGCGTCACGATCGCCTACCGGCGGATCGGAAGCAACGGGCCGGAAAGCTCCACACGAAGCTTGACCGTTAAGCCGGACGAGACAGGACGGTGGATTTATGAGTTCAAAGACCTGGATCGTTATGAGCCGGGCGGATTTGAATACCGGTATGTCCTGGAGGAGCACAGCGTGCCGGACGGCTGGTTCGCGCAGACGGAAGCGGCCCCGGCAGGGGTCACGGTGACGGCGGAGTACGACCCGGAGGATATTACGACCTTCCGAAACTTCAAAAAGCCGGAGTTCGGTTACGCCATGATTTACAGCATCCTTACCGACGAGTGTAAGCCGAAGGACGGGAACACGGCAGTACCGACATTCACTTTTACGTTGGACATGACAAAGGACGGCGCAGCTCTGACCGGGGAATTCGAATATATCCTGTACGACAAAGCGCCGCAGTACACGGGGTACACCACCCTGCCGGAAGGTACGGCGCAGATCGGCAGCGGAACGGTCCGCAACGGCGACACCATCACTCTGCCGCCGGGGCAGACCATGGTCATCATCGGTATTCCCGACGACACGTTCTGCAGAGTGACGGAAACCGTGGGCGCAGGCTGGACCACGGACCAGTATCATGACCAGGTGACCGGCACTATCTGGACGGGGCGGACGTCATCGTTTTCCTTCCGTAACACGTACAAAGCAACGACATCCATCACGATCACCGGGACGAAGCGCCTGCAGGGTCGGGAGCAGAAGGCAAAGGAATTCGCCTTCAACCTGAGCGACTACAATCAATTCAGCGACTACGGCTTCGAAAACGACAGCTACGGGCAGGTCATCGCCACGGTGAAGACCGGCGAGAGCCGGGGCACGGTGACCGAGGCTGACGGCACGAAGACCGGCCTCGCGATGTTCACGTTCCGGGCAACGTATGACGATCACAGCACGTATACCATGTATGAATACGGCGGGACGAAGGTCCTGCACTACAGGGCGGAGGAGGCCCTGCCCGCCGGCGCGCAGTTCAACGAGGACGGGACCGTGACCTTCAAAAACGTCACCTACGACACGACCCGTCAGGACGTGACGGTGACGATCACGGACAACATGGACGGCACCCTGAAGGTCACGTCGACCCCGCTGGTGTTCACGAACACATACCGCCTGCAGAAGAAGATCTCCCTGACAGCGCACAAGGAGCTGGTGGGACGGACGCTGCAGCCGGACGAATTCTCCTTCGAGGTTCGGAGGGAAGGCGCGGCAGAAGGCTCAGCACCTATTGCTCGGGGAAAGAATGATGCGGACGGAAACATCACGTTCTCGCCGGAGATTACTCTGACGGAGAAGGATTTGGCCTCGATCGACCCGGAAACCGGCATCGGGGAAGTGAAGTTCCTCATCAGCGAGGTGCAGGGAACAGATCCGACGGTGTCCTACATGACCAAGCCAGTCGAAGCCGTTGTGCAGATCGGTCTGACGGCAGACGGCCAAATTCTTACGGCCATTCCCGGCCAGACGCTGAAGCACCGGGAGGAAGACTGCGCCATGTGCGGCGGGGCCGGCGAGAGCGGCGGCCTGACCGCGGTGCTTGTCGACTCAAATGACGGAGCGCTTACCGGAATCCTTCCGCTGGGTGATTATTTCAGCAGCCAGTACCTGGAGATCTGCTCCGCCTGCCAGGGGACCGGATATGATCCGGCCAGCCCGGGCACGGCCTGCGGTGCCTGCATCGGGGACGGCTTCACATTTATTGCATGCACCCACGCGAACCAGACTGGGGCAGCCTGCCCGGACTGCTTCGACATGGTGAGCCCGTACAAAGTGCTGCGCGTGAACGGCACGGTGCTGGCGCCCGTCAGTGGAAGCATGACGATGGCTTCGGTCGCGACGAATTATGGGATTGACACGACCACTTACCCACCCTGCGCATCCTGTACGGTCAAGATGGCGTATGTATTCTCTGAAGCGGAATGGAACAGCGCGGCGGCAAGCGGAAACCTGCTGAATCTGTTTATGGGAGACGCCGGTACCGCGGCCCTGATCTACCTGGCGGAGGGCGACGGCGAGTGCACCGCCTGCCACGGCACCGGCAAGGTGGACGGCGAACTGTATGTTGACGGGGAACCGGAGCCCGTGGCTTTGGTAAACCATCTGAAGACCGGAATACAGTTCAAGGCGGAAAAGCTGATGGACGGGCAGCCCGCAGCGGAACCCTTCGAGTTTGTGCTGCTGGAGACGGATGAAGTGAGAAGCACAGAAAAAGAAATTGCCCGTACTAAGAACGGTACGGACGGAAAAATCCTGTTTGAGAATGTGTATGTGGATCCTGCTGTAGCCGGAGATCGTTACTATGTGATCCGGGAAGCGGAAGGAACCAATCCGACGGTGGAATACGATACGGAGGAAGACCTGTACAAGGTGACCGTTATCACCTCCCCGGACGGTATCAATACTGTTGAAGTGAAGCTTATGTCCGGGGATGCGGTTTTCCGCAATACGTACAAGAGCGGATCCCTTGCGGTGACCGTGAAAGCCGACGGGGACTCGGCGGAAAATGTACCGAAATTTCCCGTGGAGATCACCTTCAAGGACAAGGATGGCAAACCGCTTGCCGGCGTGACTCTGACCGAAGGCGTGAGCCTGAGAAAGAGAGGCGGAGAGCCGGTTGAGCATACAACCGACGCGAACGGAACAGTGACAGTTTCTGTTCCGGCCGGAAAGACAGTGGTTCTTGACGGAATTCCTCACGGGACTACGTACACCGCTGTACAGAAGGACGTTCCCAATGGATTTGCGGAGTCCTCGGCGGAGGGCGCGACCGGTGCGATTACCGGCGGAGACCAAAGCACGGTTTCCTTCGCAAATGATTACGGATCGACAGGTTCGTTGTCCGTAAGCGGAGTAAAGGAGCTTCTCGGACGGGAGCTGTTCATCGGTGAATTTGCCTTTGAGTTGATCGACCGGACCCCGAACAGCGAACATTCGGGCGAAGTGATCGCGACGGCACGCTCCGGTGAGGGGCAGCAGTCCGATGTTGATGAGAGCACCGATTACATCAGCAGCACAGGCTTTGATTTTTCGGAGATTTCTCTCTCGAGCGGCGTGTACGGAGATTCCTACACGCTGACATATGAAATCCGCGAAGTTGTGCCGAAGGGGGCGGAGACCCTCGCTGACGGCAGAAAACAGTATCAGGGCGTGATTTACGATACGGAAGCAAAGACGGTGACCGTGACGGTGACCGATCAGATGGACGGAACGCTGAAGGCGGAAGTCACGTCGGAGCAGGTCATTTTCCGAAACGAGTATCACGCGGAGAAGAAGATCACGCTGACGGCGCTTAAGGTGCTGAACGGGCGTCCTCTTAAGGAAAATGAATTCTCCTTCGAGGTGCGCAGAAGTGACGCAGCGGCGGGTTCGGATCCGATCGCTGTCGGAACCAACGATGCAGACGGTAAGATTGTGTTCTCGCCGGCCATTGTGCTGACGGAAAAGGATATTCCTTCGGTTACGCTTCTGATCAACGAGGTGAAGGGAACCGACGGGGAAGTGATCTACCTCTCCGAGCCGGTTCCTGTGGAAATCAGGGTGTTTGCCGGAAGAGACGGCGAGCTGGCGGCGGCATTGCCCGGCCAGACGGTCGCTTATGAGGAGGAAGAATGTCCTCTGTGCGGCGGTAAGGGCGAATGCTCTGCCTGCGGCGGAACCGGCAAGGTGAAGGGCAATCCGGTTGTCTCCGGAGAGCCGGAGATCGCGGAACTGACCAACATGGTTTATCCGGCGGTACGGTTTACTGCGGAGAAGACCATGGAGGGCGAGCCGGCGAAGGAAGCCTACAAGTTCGTTCTGGTTTCGGTAAATGCGGACGGCACGGAGAAGAAGCTTGAGACCGCATACAATACTTCGGATGGAAAGATCTCGTTTGCTTCGATCCTTCTGAAAGAGGCCGGCGAATATGTGTACGTCATCCGGGAGATCGAGGGTACGGACAGTACCATTCAGTACGACTCTCATGAGGAGCGTTATGTTGTCACCGTAAGTCTCAGCGAGAAGGGAAATCTTGTGGCAGAGATGAAGCACACGGATGGCGACGGCATTTTCCGAAATGAGTATAAGGACGGTTCGCTGGCTGTAACAGTGACCGTGGACGGGGATGTTCCGAAGGACAGCAATCCCGAGTTTGTCACGGAGATCATTTTCCGGGATCAGAACGGCAAGCCGATGGCGGGGCTTTCCCTGCAGCGCGGCGAGAACGCTTCGTGCGTTGCGGACGAGAACGGCAAAGTGACGCTTCGTCTTACCGCAGGTCAGACCCTGGTGTTAGGCGGGATTCCTCACGGTGCGGCCTATGAGGCGAAACAGGTTCTGACGTCGCTGCCGGAGGGGTATTCGCAAACCGGAGTGACCGGAGCGACCGGCGTGATCCGTGGCGGCGAGCAGAATACGGTTACTATCCGGAACAGCTATGAGGTCGAGGAGGAAGAAGTGACGCCGTCACCGACGGTGGAGCCTGCGCCAACGGAGGAGCCGATTCCTACGCCGACTCCTTATGTGGATCCGGAGCCTCCGGTGAAAACCGGGGATCCGGCACAGCCCGGAGTATGGGTTGTCTGCCTGATCATCTGTTTGTTTGCCATTGCGCTGGTTAGTTTTGCGGTGGTGAAAACGTCAGACAGAAGATAAGTAAAAGAAAGAAAAGATGAGGGCCGCGGGAGGATTTCCGCGGCCCTGGTTTTTTTGTGTTGTGGGGGCCGTATAGCCCGTTACTCATAGACCCCGCTTCGCGGGCTCTATTTCGTTAGATCTTCTCGCCCTTCCTCTTCTTCTCGAGGATCTTGTGGATGCGCTCCGTCGGGTCGAGGTACTCGCTGATGGAGGCGTCGTGGTTCAGGGAATCGATGAGGAGAGCGATGTATTTGCTCATGTCGGCGGTGATGTACCACTTGCGCTTCAGAAGAGCCGGCGTCTGGTAGACGAGGTTCGTGGTGACAACGCGGTAGATCAGGCCTTCCTCGTATGCCTTGTCGAAGGCTGCGAGGCCGTTGGTGAAGAGGCCGAAGGTCGCGCATACGAAGATGCGGCCGGCGTTTCTCTTCTTGAGCTCCTTCGCGACGTCGAGCATGCTGTCGCCGGAGGAGATCATATCGTCGATGATGATGACGTCCTTGCCCTTGACGTCAGTGCCCAGGAATTCGTGAGCTACGATCGGGTTGCGGCCGTCCACGATGGTGGAGTAGTCGCGGCGCTTGTAGAACATACCCATCTCGGCACCGACAACCGTTGCAAAGTACACGGCGCGGCTCATGGCGCCCTCGTCGGGGCTTATGAGCATGAGGTGCTTGCAGTCCATCTTGATGTCCGGGACATTGCGCAGGAGCGCCTTGATGAACTGGTAGGTCGGCTGCACATTTTCAAAGGATTTGATCGGGATTGCGTTCTGTACGCGGGGGTCGTGTGCATCGAAGGTGATGACCGACTCCACGCCGAGATTCGTAAGCTCCTGCAGAGCAACGGCGCAGTCCAGCGACTCACGGGAGGAGCGCTTGTGCTGGCGGCTCTCGTAGAGGAACGGCATGATGACCGTGATGCGGCGGGCCTTTCCGCTCAGGGCGGCGATGACGCGCTTCACATCCGCAAAATGGTCATCCGGGGACATATGGTTCTTGTGCCCGCAGACGGTGTACGTGATGCTGTAGTTGCACACATCCACGAGGATGTAGACATCCATTCCGCGGATGGTTTCACCGATGATGCCCTTCGCCTCGCCGGTTCCGAACCGGGGGCATTTGGAATCAATCAGGTAGGTGTCGCGCCGGTAGGTGTCGTACCCCGGCTCGTCGAGGAATTTGTGCTCGCGGGCATTGCGCCAGCTCGCAATGTAATCATCGACTTTCTCTCCGATCTTCCTGCTGCTCTCAAGGGCAATGATGCCGAGAGGAGCAAAGGAACTGCTGTCAACAAACTTGTCTTCCTGTGACATGGGTGTCCTCCGTTGATTGATGTGCTTTTATGGGTGCCTCGGGAACGGAAAATGTCCCCGACACACAATAACCGCGCGGAACCCCGGCGGAAATCGTGTTCGAAATGATTACAGGGTCCGCAGCACGCGGATGTCCTTCCCGAACAGCTTGATGTACTGGAAGGTGAACAGCCGCGACGCGATGCGGTCGCTGTAGCGCTTTCCGAGCTCGTCCATCGAAAGGTTGGTGGAGATGAGCGTCGGCGCATGCCGAAGGTCCCGTTCCTCCAGGCAGATAAACAGCTGAGAGGTCGTGTAGGAGCTCGGGATCTCGGTGCCCAGATCGTCGATGATGAGGAGGTCGCAGTCCAGGATCGTGTCGAAGTCCATCGACGCTTTCTGGGAGCGCTCCCGGTCGCCGAACCGGTAATAGGAAAATATCTCAAACAGCCGGAACGCGGACAGGTACAGCACGGTGTTGCCGCGGTCCAGAAGCTCTTTTGCAATGCAGTTGGTGAGGAAGGTCTTGCCGACGCCGGTGTTTCCGTTTAAGAGGAGGTTGCGGTAGACCTTGCCGAAGTTATCCACAAAAGTGTGGGCATCCGCGAGGGCTTCCAGCGCGATCTCGCGGTAGGTCTTGCCGGTGGCGCGGTCGATGGACTGCGCGGAGTACATCTCCGGGTCAAAGGTCGAAAAATTCTCCCTCTGCAGCCGTTCCTCCCGGCCTTCGTCCATATAAAACTGGGCGATCACCTCCCGGCGGAAGCAGATGCAGGCGTTGCCGTTCACACTTCCGGTATCGCGGCAGATGGGGCAGACGTAGCTGCGCTCCAGGTAATCCGCCGGATAGCCGGCCCCTGCAAGGAGCTGTCTCTTCCGGCCGATCAGCCACTCGTTCGTGCGGGAGAGCGCGTCCAGGGAGGCGCTGTTGCCCTCCAGGGCAAGCTTTGCCGCCTGTACGGAGCCGTGGATCAGTTGTTCGTCAATCTCCGCCAGGGCGGGGATCCTGTCATACAGCGCCGCCTTGCGACGCGAGAGCTCTTTCTCGCTGTTCATGCGGCGGTCTTCGTATATCTGTTGAATGATCCGGTATTCGGATGCAGTGAGACTCATGGGTGGTATCCTTTTCGGGTGTCATAGGGTGACGGGAAATCGGGTGCCGCAAACGGCGCTTCCGTATCGCTGTCAGTGGCGCTTCCGCATGGCAAGTTCCAGTGCGGAGTATTCCTCCGCGGTGTATTCCCGCTGCTGGTAGCCGGAGTTGAAGGCGTTGGCGGCAGTGTGTGTGTCGCCGGCGGTTCCCCGCTTGCCGCGAGGGGCTTTCTGCGGCCGGTTGCTGTCGGCCTCCTGAACCTCCGCTAGCGTCGTAAAACCGGCCTCGTGCCAATCCGAGAGGATTTTCTCGGCGTAGGAGAAACTGGCTTCGTTGGTGTTCAGAACGGTGCGGCGGCAGGCTTCCTCGATGAGCTCCACCGGCATGCTCCAGCTTCGCGACCAGCGCTGGATGAACTCCAGCTGGACCTTTCCGAGGTCCTTTCGCAGACCGAACTGCGCCCGCACAACCCGCACGGCGGAGTCGTAGCCCAGCACAAACTGCTCTGCTTCCTTGTCGGAGGAGATGCCGTTTTCCGCCCAGGTGACAGCCACCTTGCTGATATATTTCGGGCTGGTCTTGCCTAACTCAATGCAGTAGCTGAACAGGAACACGATCAGATCCATCGGAAAATGAAGCCCGTCGTAGGTGAAAAGCATCAACCGGTAGAGATCCGGGCTCATGGGTGCGTTCAGAAGCTGCTCCAACAGATCGGTAAGTCCTTCGTAGGCAGGATCCTTCGCAAAGCGGTCCTGGATCTCGCCGGTGACGGAAAATGCCTTCTCCATCACGCTGTAGTCCGGCTTGCTCTCGGCCGGCGCTACAGTAGCTTCCGTTACGGGAGCGCTTTCGGCGGAGCTGTACGCATCGGACTGCTCCGGGACAATCGGTGCCGCATCCTCTTCATATTCAAAGAGATCCACAAGCTCGATGCCGGTGACGCGTTTCTTCTCGTCGAAGGACACGTCCAAAAGACCTTTGTTCTGCAGTTCCCGAAGGGCGCGATGGATGTCCGACTCCATGCAGCAGAGCCGGTCCGCCATGGTGGAGACGGAGAGCTCCGCGGAGTCGCGGCGGTTCGGGTTGCTTCCGGTGTAGTGCCGGAGCAGGTACAGGTAGACCCGGATGAACGACCCGTCGAGGCTGTTCATAAAACGGTCAATAAAAAGATTCGGGACGGCCGTGCCGAATTGTTTTGTCTTCGATTTCATTCGAATCGTACACATGTCGGCTGCCCTCCCTTTCCCAAGATTTTGCGGCGGTGTTTTTGCACCGTGCGAAGGCTATTATAACCAATGGAAAAAGGATTGTAAATAGGCCGCAGGCCGGACGAAACAAGTAGAATCGTCTTTCCGATATTGTGGATAACGTGGATAACAACACGGTCCGAATTCGGCGGAAAATGCGCGAAACCCGCGTGGTTACGGCATTTTCCGAAGAAAAAGTTATCCACACGGAAAATCCTCCCGGAAGGAAAATATCCACAATCTCTCTCGTCGGAAAGGATTGTGGATATTGTGGATAACTATGATTTCAGGTACGATTCGCCCACGGTTACGATGTCTCCCGCACCCATGGTTATCAACAAATCGCCGTTGACACAATTTTTTTGCAAAAATTTTGTAATTTCATCGAAACTCGGGAAATAATACGCTTCCTTGCCCATCGCGATCAGGTCGTCGCGGAGATCGGCGGAGGAAATGGTTCCGTCGTTCACCTCACGGGCTGCGTAGATGTCGGCCATGACGATCTTGTCGGCAAGAGCCAGCTCGCGCACGAACTCCTTGCGGAGAAGCTTGGCGCGGGTATAGGTGTGGGGCTGGAACACGCACCAGATGCTCTTGTGCGGATAGTTCTGGGCTGCCGTGAGGGTAGCACGGATCTCCGTCGGATGGTGCGCATAATCATCCACCACCGTCACGCCGTCGCGCACGCCCTTGATCTCAAAGCGGCGGGATGTGCCGGTGAAGATCCGAAGAGCCGCCTTCATGTCTTCTACGGAGATGCCGCGGAAGGTTCCCTCCGCGATGGCCGCAAGGCTGTTGGAGACATTGTGCACACCGGGAACCGAGAGCTGAATGCGGTCTACGAATTTCCCGCGGGCATACAGGTCATAGGAAGGATGGCCGAGTTCGTCGATGGTGATGTTGGCTGCCGTATATGTATAAGGAACATCCGCGGGAGTCTGTCCGTTGCGGCACAGGCCGTAGGTGACGATCTCGCAGGTAAGGCCGCTTAAGAAGGCCTCAAGATCCGGAAGCTCACCGTTGATGATCAGTCTTCCGTTCTCCGGCAGGCGCTCCGCGAAGAGACGGAACGAGTGGCGGATGTCGTTGATGTCCTTGAAGAAATCGAGGTGATCCTCGTCGATATTAAGAATGCAGATATCGGTGGGGAAGAACTTTAAGAAGCTGTTGGTGTACTCGCAAGCCTCGAAGAGGAAGCGGTCCGACTGGCCGATGCGGATGTTGCCGCCGATGGCAGCGAGCTTTCCGCCGACGGAGATCGTCGGATCCATCTGGGCCTGCAGCAGCATCATGGCGATCATCGAGGTCGTCGTGGTCTTGCCGTGAGTGCCGGAGACGCCGATGGATACGCCGTATGCACGGGATACCTGTCCGAGCAGCTCAGCGCGGTCAATAAGCGGGATGCCGCGCTCGACACAGGTCATATATTCCGGGTTGTCCGGGTGAACGGCCGCGGTGTAAACAGCGCATTCGATGCCGTCGGGAACATTGTCCGCGCGCTGTCCGATGGCTACCGGGATCCCGATTTCGTTCAGGTGGTCGGTGATCTCGGATGCGGAACGGTCGGAACCGCTCACGGTAAATCCGCGGGACTTCAGGAGCTCGGCAAGGCCGCTCATGCTGACGCCGCCGATACCGATGAAGTAGACGCTTCCGGGTGTATTCAAATCAAATTCAAACATAATTGTTCTCCGTAACTGGAAGATCCGGCGCGAGGTTCCCTTCGCAGTGAGGAATCCGCGCACAGGGGTTCCGGATTCCGATGTCCCGGCCCGACAGAGCTCGCCGTCCATAGAATCTGATAACCCACATAATTGTAGCATGTTTTGTCAAAAATACAATCCTTACTTGCCTTTTCGGATCGGGTGCTCTCCGCGAAAACCGACGGCTCGCATGGGGGAAAAACGGGAAAAGTGTCATATTTTCCGTAACGAGGCCGAAAGCATCGTCATTATTCACAGAAAACGGGCGGAAAGCAGTTTATTTTTCGTCATTCCTGTGATACAATAGGACATTATAGATGAGGGGGTTGCGTATGCCCCGTTCCATGAGAGATGAGGAGGTGGAAGTTTGATTAAGAAAGAGATGATTGCCATGCTTCTCGCGGGCGGACAGGGGTCGCGTCTCGGCGTTTTGACGCAGAGCGTGGCGAAGCCTGCGGTGGGCTTTGGCGGCAAATACAGAATCATCGATTTTCCGCTGAGCAACTGTATCAACTCCGGCGTGGACACTGTCGGTGTGTTGACGCAGTACCAGCCGTTGCGGCTGAACACCCATATCGGAATCGGTATTCCGTGGGACTTGGACCGCAACATCGGCGGCGTGTCGATTCTGCCGCCGTACGAGAAAAGCACCAACGCGGAGTGGTACACCGGTACCGCAAACGCGATCTATCAGAATCTTCGGTTTATGGAGTACTATAATCCGGAGTACGTTCTGGTGCTCGGCGGCGACCATATTTACAAGATGGACTACGAGGAGATGCTCGATTTCCACAAGCGGAACAACGCGGACGTGACGATTGCCACGATCCCCGTGCCGTGGGAGGAAGCGAGCCGCTTCGGCGTTGTCATCACGGACGATGAGATGCGCATTCGCGAGTTCGAGGAGAAACCGGCGAACCCGAGAAGCAACCTGGCTTCCATGGGCATCTACATTTTCACGTGGAAGGTGCTCCGCGAGGCTCTGGTTACGCTGTCCGAGCAGGAGGGATGCGACTTCGGTAAGCACATCATCCCGTACTGCCACAACCGCGGCGACCGCATCTTCGCCTACGAGTTCAACGGCTACTGGAGAGATGTCGGAACCCTCGGTTCCTACTGGGCGGCCAACATGGAGCTCATCGATATCGTGCCGGTCTTCGACCTCTACGACGAGTACTGGAAGATCTACACGAAGGGTGAGGTGATCCGCCCGCAGTACATCGCGGAAAATGCTGTGATCAACCGCGCCATCATCGGTGAGGGCACGGAGGTCTACGGTGAGGTCCACAACTCCGTCATCGGCGAGGGTGTGACCATCGGCGAGGGCGCCGTGGTGCGCGATTCCATCATTATGAAGGGCACCTCCATCGGCAAGAGAACCTACGTCGAGAAGGGCATCATTGCGGAAAATGTCGTCATCGGCGACGACTGCAAGCTCGGCGTCGGCGAGGAAGTTCCCAACACGTGGAAACCGCATATTTACAGCGAGGGCCTTGTGACGATCGGCGAGGACACCGTTGTTCCGAACGGCGTGACCATCGGCAAGAACACGGTAATTCTCGGCGGAACCAGCGAGGATGACTATCCGGGCGGCGTGCTGGAGAGCGGCGCGAGCCTTATAAAGGCAGGTGACGAATCATGAAAGCAATCGGTATTATTTTAGCCGGCGGTAATTCAAGCCGCATGCAGGAGTTGACGAGTCGCCGGGCAATCGCGGCGATGCCCGTAGCGGGAAGCTACCGAAGCGTTGATTTTTCGCTGTCAAACATGACCAACTCGCACATCCAGAAGGTTGCGGTGTTGACGCAGTACAGTTCCCGGTCCTTGCACGAGCATCTGAATTCCTCCAAATGGTGGGACTTCGGCCGCAAGCAGGGCGGTCTGTATCTCTTCGCCCCGACCATCACACAGGAGAACGGTTTCTGGTACCGCGGCACGGCCGATGCAATGTACCAGAACCTTGATTTCCTTCGCAACAGCCATGAGCCGTATGTCGTCATCGCTTCGGGCGACGGCGTGTACAAGCTCGACTACAATCAGGTTATCAACCGTCACATCGACACGCAGGCGGACATCACCGTCGTCGTAACGAAGCTTCCGGAGGGGCGTGACAACTCCCGCTTCGGCACGGTTGCCATCGATGACGAAGACCGCATTATCGAGTTTGAGGAGAAGCCGTTGCAGTCGGAGAACCGACTGGTTTCCACCGGTATCTACGTAGTGCGCCGCCGTCTTCTGATCGAGCTTTTGGAGCGCTGCATCGCCGACAACAACTACGATTTCGTGCGTGGCGTGCTGATGCGCTACAAGACCAGCAAGCGCATCTGCGCTTACCTGATGGAAGGCTACTGGAGCAACATCGCAACGGTGGATGATTACTTCCGGACCAACATGGATTTCCTGAAGCCCGACATCCGCGATTATTTCTTCCGCCAGTATCCGGACATCTACTCCAAGGTGGACGATCTTCCGCCCGCCAAGTACAATCCGGACGCTGTCGTACGCAACAGTCTGATTGCGTCCGGCTGTATCGTCAACGGCGTTGTGGAGAACTCGGTGCTGTTTAAGAAGGTGTACGTCGGCAACAACGTAACCATCAAAAACTCCATCATCCTCAATGACGTTCACATCTGTGATAACACCTACATCGAGAACTGCATCGTCGAGAGCCGCGACACGATCCATTCGGATCGACGCATCATAGGCGAAGGCAAGATCCTGATCGTGGATGAGAAGGCAGACCGGTACGGGCTGTAAACGCTATGAACTGTAGCCGATTTGGGCTGCACAAAACTGTGAGAAGGTTTTGAAATAATGAAATAAGCGCGCAAGGCACTGCAGGGCCTTGCGCGCTGTTGTTTTTATTCGGTTTTTACCATGGAAAAAGCAAGATAAGAAATTCCCATGGTATTTCCTTCAAAGTTGATTGTTACGGGGGCCTCTATCAGGAGTATTGTCTTACTCCGTATCAATTCCCATATTCTTTGTGTATCTCCACTCGATGACATCGCCGTCCCGGAGCTTTCTTGTGCTGCAGCTCTCGGACGGCGCATCGCCGTTTACGTAGTACATCCAGCCGGAGAGAGAGCCGTATTCAAATTCCCGAAGGGAGCCGATGCCGCGGATGTAAGCGTTGGATCCGGTGCCGCCGATGTCCAAAGGAAGGCCTGCGTCGGCAGCGGCAGCCGCAAGCGCGTTGTATACCGTGTCGCCGTCGCGGAAGTGGATCTTCACGGAGGCAAGTATGACGCCGTCGGAGGGAAGTCCGTTCTCGCCGGCTACGGTGTCACAGCGGATGGAAAGCGTGACGGTACCGTCGGCGTCCTCCTCAGAAACTTTGATGCTTTCGTAGTAGTCCTTAGGCGTCTGGATCTTCACGGTCCAAAGAAGGAGAAGCAGAACGGCAGCGGAGATGCAGACTAAAGCAACGTTGCGCTTGGTCAGCCGTTTGTAAATCGAAAGCAGGGCTATGGCAAACACCGTCAGGAGAGCGAGGACAGCGGTTCCGTAGATACGATATGCAGGCGTTTTCGTACTGTCGGACTTCTTTCCTTCATTGTCGGGAACTTTCGAAGGAGAGGGGGTAACGGAACTCTCCGGAGCCTGTGTCAGTTCCGCGCCGCCGGTCGGTGTCGGTTGTGCCACGGAGTCAGTAGGTGTCGGGTCCGTCGGGGAACCTGTCGGTGTCGGTGTCACATCGGAAATATGCTTCTCCCGGACAGCATCCAGATCGTAGAGTGCCGGCTGGTTATGACAGAACCGCAGGTAGGCTACACAGGCGTAACAGGTTTGTTTGGTGGCGTTTATGTTGACGCTCTCCCCTGCGATGTGGCTGAATTGTCCGTCCGTGAGCCGGTAGGATGCCATGGCGTCGATGACGGAATGACCGTCTTTTTGGAATCGGGGATCGGTGGCAGCGTCGATGCCGAGGGCGGAAAGCGCAACCAAGACCTGGGCGCAGCTCTCGCAGTTCGGGGAGCCGTAGCTTTGGAAGCCGCCGTCGGACATTTGCCGGGAGGAGAGAAGGGCAATGGTGCGGTCAACCGCGGCAATCAGGGCGTCCCTCACTTCTTCGGAAAATCCTGCCGAGGACTGCGGCTTACGGGTAAGTTCAAATTGATAGAGCGGTGCCAGTGCCTGCAGCGTCATCGCGGTGACATCGACGTCGCCGTAGTCGCCGCTGATCGCGAAACCGCCGTCGCTTTTCTGCAGGGAGAGAAGCTCCTTCACGGTTTCCTGCGCCGTGTGCTCGGGGAAGTAAACGCCGTTGGACATCAGGTGCAGTCCGAACACGAGACTCATGATGCCCTGCGAGCCGATGGAGTCGGACAGGGCCGTCATATCAAACCCGTCGATCGAGTACCCCATCGCCAGCGTCAACAGCGCATACTTCTGAATCTCTGTGCCCGTGGGTTTGCGCTCCCGAAGGGCAATCGCCTCGGCGAGAGCCTTGTTGCACTTCGAAAAATCATACCAGCCCTCGCGGCTTAAAGTATCGAACCGGCTGTACTGGGCAAGGGCCAGGATATACCAGTCCGACCCCGTCGGATCGGAGGAAATCCCCTTGTCGATCAGCTCCTGTAAGTCCGCCGCGGAGTACTTCGTTCGCAGCGCCCGGAAAATGTCATCCAGCAGGCCTTGGACCTGCGAAACGTCTGCCGAACTCCGCAGCGCGGCATTTTCCGAAGAATCCGCAGAAACGCCGAAAGCCTGCGCTCGCTGTGTAATCGGAGAGATTGACACAATGACGCAGGCCATGGTTATCGCGGCAAGCAGCAGCGCGAGGATGCGCTGCCGTCTGCCGCTGTTTCTTTTCGTTAAGAGTGCTTTCATAAACTGTAGGGGTCGGGCATTTTCAGGTCAGTGCCCGGAAGCCGCATCAGGCGCGGTTGGCCTTCTTCGAAGCAACCACAACGCCGAGGGATGCAACAGCGATTACCGCGAAAAGGGCAACCATCATGGTGTCCGCGGTCTTCGGAGTGTCTTCCTTCGAGCCGCCGTCTGTCTTGCCGTCCTTGTCATCCTTGCCGTCCGAAGTCTTCTCCGCCTTCTTGACGATCACGCGGCAGCAGGGAGGAACCAGTGTCTGGGAATCGGATTTCGCGCTGAGGATGAAGGTTCCTTCGGTGTCGAAAAGAATCGTCACTTTGCCGTCCTTGTCCGTCTTGGCGTCGACCGCTTTGCCGTCCACAAGGATGGTAGCGCCCTCAACGGGCTTGAGCACGGTGTTGTAGCTCTCGTCAAAACCGACTGCAGTCAGCGCGAACGGGATATTTGTGCCGGCCGGGGTTTCAATTTCGTAG
This sequence comes from Lachnospiraceae bacterium, assembly GCA_017962105.1. Lineage (GTDB taxonomy): Bacteria > Bacillota > Clostridia > Lachnospirales > Lachnospiraceae > ISDg. The sequence continues at coordinate 9,357 of JAGCVY010000002.1, read as the reverse complement.
GCATCGAAGTAGCAGTAGGTGTCGGACCAGGCGGTCGTGTCAGTGTAGATGAACGCGTTGACAGTGTCGCCGTCCTTAACTTTGTCGGCGAGGCTCATCGCAGCGCCGTTGTCAACATAGTAGCCGTAGCCGGTGCCGTTGTCAAAGCCCCAAAGCTTCTTGAGCGAAAGGCTGTAGTCGCCCATCTCGGAGAGATAGCCGGCTGCAGCGCCGCCGGAAAACTTGGCTTCATGTGCGCAGTAAAGGGCGTCGTTGACGGTCAGCTCGCCGTCGTTGTCGATGTCCTTGACTTCGATTTTTTCCGACGCGAGAACCAGGTTTCCGTTCTGGTCTGCAATGGTCACGATGACGGTTGCGGGGTCGTCAGCCATCGCGATGCCGCAGCACAGAGCGCAGGTCAGTACCAGCGTTGTCAGGAGAGTGAGAAGTTTCTTCATGGAAAACACCTCGTTTCATAGTATTTATCAAAACGACCCGGTCTTCGGAAAATGTCCGGAAGACGGTCGTGATGAGCTTACTCTGTCGATTCGTCCGGGGCAAATGCCCGGATGTCATCGGGGTCGGTCTCATGCTCGCGGAAGAGACCGTATTTTCCGCGGATGCGGTCGAGCTTGTCACCGATGGGGCCGGTGAGGGCCAGCAGAAAGATGACGTTTGACACCGCATACTCGATCGTGAGCGGCAGTGCGCTTCCGGCGAGGGCGAGGTAGCGCTTGAGGGTGAAGGTTTCACCCATCCAGAAGGTGGAGAACAGATCCATCACCATCGAGAAGAACACGCCCGCGAAAATGCCGTACAGGCAAAGCAGCAGTTTGTGGCGCCGGAGCGGTTTGGCCAGGAGTCCGGCGAGGCCGCCGAGAAGTCCCCAGGCAAACATTTGAAACGGTGTCCAAGGGCCCTGCCCGAAGTAAAAGTTGGACAGAAGCGCAGTCATGGAACCCACGATAAATCCCGGTTCCGCGCCGAGCCACAACGCGGTGATCACGGTGATGGCCGTGACCGGCTTGAAACCCGGAAGCCATGCGAACAGGAAGCGCCCCGCAACGGACAGCGACGTCAGCACCGAGAGCACCATCAGCTCGGCCGCGCCGGTCTCTCTTCGCTCGAAGTCGTAGAAGATCGGCAGGCATGTAAGCACCGTCACGCACAGGGAAATCCAGGCGTAGTGCTTCTCGCGGAACAGCAACGCTCCGCCCACGGCGACCGCGGGGATCAGCAGGAAAAACAACACGAGGGTGAGCCGGCGGTACCTCATTGCGGCACCTCCCCGCGATATCGGTTCAAAATGTCGTCCACCGTGACACAGCCGGGAAGGATCCCTCTTGTCATGCGGTTCGCAGCGGTGGTGTAGTATGCGTTTCCGTCGAAAAATGCACCCGGTCCATCCTCGGAGATCACCTGCCCGTCGAACAGCAGTCCGCACCGGTCAGCGTGCTCGGCGGCCCACTCGGCGTCGTGGGTCACCGTGAGAACAGCGGTGCCTTCACGCGTCAGTTCCGAAAGAATGTCAGCCAGCTCCTGCTTGCCGCGGACATCGATGCCCTTGGTGGGCTCGTCCAGAAGGAGAACCTTCGGCCGGGAGGCAAGCACCTTGGCGAGAGCCGCCTTCTGCAGCTCGCCGCCGCTGACGTCGTACGGGTGGGAGTCGAGAATCCCCGTGATCCCGAGACGCTCGCACAGGGCGTTCATTGTATTTGAGGATTCACTTTCGGCATCCCGAAGGAACGCCTTCTCCAGATCCTCCCGGATCGTCTTCTCCGTAAATACGTCTCTCGGCTGCTGCGGAAGCAGCGCAAGGTTGTTGCGGTAGAGCGTTCCCGGAGCATATGCGGACATCTTTTTGTCAAACAGATGCACGGCTCCGGCGTATGGCTTCAACAGTCCCGCCAGCACGGCGAGAAATGTCGTTTTGCCCGAGCCGTTGCCGCCTAAGAGGCAGTAATGCTCGCCGGCGCGAAGCGAAAGCGAGGCTTCCGCGAGAACATCCGGCAGATTCCGGTCGTAGCGGAAACGGACATTTTTCGAGGAAAGAACGGCAGCGGACTCTTTCGCGGAAAAGGCTTTGGCCGTTTCTTCGCCCGGAATCCGAGGTTCGCCATCCTTTTGCTTCTCTCCCGCAGGGCACGGAATGCTGCGAAGCATCGCACGGCCGTCCCTCACGGTCAGAGGAATCCCCGCAGCATCCCCGGCAGTCGTTGTCTCCCCCGATACAACTGAACTGCCGGCGAGTGCGAGATATACGCGCGTGGCGGTCGGCAAAGCCGCCGTCATCGCGTGAGAGGTTTCGGATAAATATTTCACAAGTCCTGCGGCGTCCCCGCTTTGGAGGATCGTGCCGCGGTCCATCAGGAAAATGCGGTCCGCAAGCGGCAGCACGGACTCCAGCCGGTGCTCCGCCATCAGGATCGTGACCCCGAGTTCGCGGTTGATGCGCTGCAGTACGTTTCGGAAATCGGCAGCGGCAATCGGGTCAAGCTGCGCTGTGGGCTCGTCCAAAAGGAGAAGCCGCGGGTTCATCGCAAGGGTTGAAGCGAGGTTCAGCAGCTGCTTCTGGCCGCCGGAAAGCTCATAGGTCTTCCGGTGATACCAGGACTCCATCCCGAAAAACGCCGCCATCTCCGCGACGCGTCGGCGGATCGTCTCCGAGGGAAGCCCCAGATTTTCCAAGCCGAAGGCCAGCTCGTGCCACACGGTGTCCGTGACGATCTGCGATTCCGGATCCTGCATGACGATGCCGATGGATTCGGCGGATTCGCGGTCGCTGACCCGCGGAAGGGCCGGCGCCCCGGACACATTTTCCGAAAGAACGGCGAAGGAGTCACTGCCGGCCTGCTGCCGGAATAAAATCCTGCCTGAGAATTTGCCGTAGGGCGCGAGCTCCCGCTTGATCAGGCGGAGCAGGGTGGATTTGCCGCAGCCCGAGAGGCCGCAGAGAATCGCCCACTGTCCTTCGCTGACGGAAAATGATACATCCCGGAGGGCGTCCGAAGCTGCGTTCGGATAGCGAAAGGTTACATTTTCGACCGATAGAAGCTCCAACGGATTGCCTCCTTGACGGATGTGAGAAACGGCAGCAGACAAAGGACTGCATAGGCCGTAACACCGCAGCGCGAAAGCGTGTCCGCGGGAGCGGTGATGATATTCGGGTAGTAGGAAATGTCGAGCCGGCCGGTGGCAAGCGCAACAACGGTGACGGCCGTGAGCGGCAGAATGACGGTGATACAGACTCCGTCCATGGTGCGGAAACGGCAGGTGCGGTAGGTGGTCCGGCCGGGAAGCCCGTAGCCCCGGGCCTTCATGGCGGCGCCGGCGTCGATGGCGTGCTCAAGAGACCAGGTCGTGAGCGCGGACATCGTCGTCATGCTGCTTTTTGTGCGATGGATCCAGTCGGGATCATCGTAGACGCCGACGGCGGTCTGCGCGGCGCGCATCTCCCCCGCGCGTCGGCGAAGAAGCGGCACGAACCGCAGCACGGTTGTTATCAATAAAGCAAGCTTCGGGGCGATTCCCCCGAAGAGGTAGAATCGGTTTTCTTCGGGAACCAGCAGGCGGTCGCAGCGGAACCACAGAAGCACCGCGATGAGCATAGCGCCAAGGTGGATTCCGTAGAGGAGCGCCTCCTTCGTGTACGGCCTTCCGTTCACAAAGACGATCGGCGTCGCTCCGCCCGTGGAAAAAAGCGGGTTGGTCACGGCCACCAGCACCCAGAGTACCAGGTAGCAAAGCACGGTTTTCACGGACAGCTTCGTTTTGGTCACACACAGGAACAACACGGCGCCCAAAAACGCGGAGACCGTCAGCGTCGGCGTCTGCGCGAACATCACCAAAAGGAGCACGGACAACAGCAGTGTGAGCGGCACCAGCGGATGGCGCCTGCGGAAAGTATCCATTTTGCTCCTTTCTATAAATGAAGCCCGCCGGACGCGTTGTCAGGCGGGCAGAAAAAACGAGGCACGACGATACCCGACGGAAAATGCCTGCACTTCGAGCCTCAATAGGCCTGCTTGCCTTATTTTTCGCCGGATATGGTCACTGGTTGCTCCGGATTCGAACCGGATGGGTGGAACTCTGCTCTCTAACAACGGTTAAACCATACTTATGGACTTTTTGGAATTGTTCATACAATATATTGTAGTGTAGCATGTTACCATGGAAAATGCAAGGGAAAAGGAACCGGAAATTTCGGGGTTGACAATCCCGAAGACCCTTTGTTACAATGTGCACGAACCCATGGGGGAGTAGCAACGGGGCGCGAAAGCGCCGCGAAACAAGTCGTCATCACGGCGAAGTCGCCCGGCTTGTTTGAAAATGCGAGACTCATGTATGCAAGCCATACATGGAACTGTTCTCGCCGCATACTGCATATGTTGAGAATTCGGGACCGGATATGGTGAAGCATATCCGGTCCCTTTGCGCGCTAAGCGAGTGCACACGCACCTGTGCGTCGGCGGGATTGTTTCTGCGACACCTGGGGAACATTTTCCGAAAAATGTTTCCGAAAGGGGTTGACATATGAATGGAGATTCATATATAATGCTGAACAGATGAACAAACATTCAAATGTTGACATGAAAAGCGATGCCCCGGGCGGAAGCCTCGATCAGCGCGAAAATACTATAAGGTATCGCATTGCATGCGGGAAAAGGAGAACACCATGAGTTTCGTAGAGATTCACAATCTGAAGAAAAGTTACGGCGAAGGGGAGGTCCGCCAGGCGGTTTTGTCCGGCGTGGAGCTCTCCGTGGAAAAAGGGGAGTTTTGTGTGCTGCTCGGACCGTCCGGCAGCGGCAAATCGACCCTTTTAAACATTATCGGCGGTATCGATGAGGCCGATGAGGGCTATGTAATGATCGACGGCGAAAAGACCGCGGACATGAACGAGAAGCGGCTGACGCAGTACCGCAGAGACCACCTCGGCTATGTGTTCCAGCTCTACAACCTGATACCGAACCTGACGGTGCGCGAGAACGTCGAGGTCGGCGCCTACTTAAGTAAGAAGCCGCTGGAGGTCGATGAGCTTCTAAAGACCCTCGGCCTGTACGAGCACCGCCACAAGCTGCCGACGCAGCTCTCGGGCGGCCAGCAGCAGCGCACGGCCATCGGCCGCGCGGTCATCAAGAACCCGGACATCCTGCTCTGTGACGAGCCCACCGGTGCCCTGGATTACAATACTTCGAAAGAAATCCTTGCGCTCCTCGAGCGCATCAACAAGGAGTATGGCAACACCATCATCATGGTGACGCACAACGACGCCCTGAAGAACATGGCAGACCGCGTTGTGAAGCTCCGTGACGGCAAGGTGAGCCGCAATTACCTCAACGAGAACAAGCTGCCCGTCAGCGAGATCGAGTGGTAAGGAGGCGCGCCATGAGAAATCCCATGAACCGGCGCCTGCCCCGGGAACTGAAGGCAGACTTCGGAAAATACTTAGTCATTTTCCTGTTCCTTGTCATGGTCGTCTCCGTGGTGTCGGGCTTTCTGATCGCTAACGCGGGCATCGCGGACGCGTACAAAAGAAACATCCGCGAGAACAAACTCGAGGACGGACATATTTCCTTTAATATAAGACCGGACGAGGACATCCTCACAGCGGTTGCGAAGAACGCGGATGTAGACCTGTACCAGGCGGACTTCTTCGAGGAGGACGACACGGACGGTACGACATTTCGCGTGTACCGCTACAACACGGACGTCAATGTCGCCGAGGTAACAGACGGCCGCCTTCCGAACGGTGCGGGCGAGATTGCCATCGACAACCTGCACGCCCACAAGAAAGAAATCAAGGTCGGCGACCGGCTTACGGTCGGCGGAAGGGAGCTGACGGTGGTCGGACTCCTGGCGATGCCAAACTACAGCGCCCTGTTCAAGGACAACGCGGATCTGATGTTTGAGACGGAAGCCTTTGGTGTCGGCGTGATGTCGCCGGACGGGTATGACGCGTTTGCGTCCGACCACGAAACCATCGGGTACGCTTGGATTTACCATGTAAAGCCCGATACGGACAAGGAGAAGCAGGATGCTTCGGAGCGTGTCCTGAACGCTCTCCGCGAGGAGCTCATCGCTGCGAACACGGAGATCGTGAAGCGCTCCATGGCCGGGGAGACCGGACTTGCCATGCTGGAGGTCTCGGGTTTTCTGCCGGAGTATGAGAACAAGTCCATCCAGTTCGCCGGCGAGGACATGAACGGCGACGAGGCTGCCATGGTGGTGTTCCTCTATATCGTGATCGCGGTGCTCGCATTTATCGTAGCCGTGACTACCATCAACACGCTCTCGAAAGAGGCGGGTGTCATCGGAACGCTGCGTGCGTCCGGGTACACGAGGGGCGAGATGGTGCGGCACTATATGATCCTGCCGCTTGCGGCATTTTTCGCCGGAATGCTTGTCGGAAACATACTGGGCTACACGGGACTCAGGGACTTTATGGTGGGTATCTACCGCGAGATGTACTCCCTCGGCAAGGTGGAAACCTTCTGGAACGCGGACGCGTTTGTGAAGACAACGCTGATCCCCGCGGCCATCATGATCGTCATCAACGCGGCGATCCTCATCTGGAAGCTGCGCATCGGACCGCTGCAGTTTCTGCGCCGCGAGCTCTCCGGAAGAAAGAAGAAGCGCGCGCTTAAACTTCCCCGGAAAATACCCTTCTCCTGGCGGTTCCGCATCCGCATCCTTCTACAGAACCTTCCGAACTACATTACGATGGCGGTCGGCATCATTCTGGCCGGCGCGATCATCATTTTCGGACTGATGTTCCAGCCCCTTCTGGAGACGGTTGCCCAGCGGATCAGCGACACGAGCATCAGCCGCTACCAGTACATCTTAAAGACGCCTGAGGAGACGAACCACGGCGCCGAGAAGTTCTCGATCGCGACGCTGGAGACCACGAAGGAAAATTACAAGACGGACGAGATTTCGGTCTACGGAATCTCGCCGGAGAGCAGCTACGTAAAGAAGTCCATTCCCGAGGGCCAGGCCCTTCTCTCCAACGGTTTTATGGACAAGTACGGCGTAAAAGCCGGCGACACGGTAAGCCTCTACGACAAATACGCGGACAAAACCTACGAGTTCGTCGTCGCGGGGGACTACCCCTACGAGGCAGCGCTGTCGGTGTTTATGAATATCGGCGAGTTCAACGACAAGTTCGGGAAGACGCCCGACTACTACAGCGGGTATTTTTCGGACCGGGAGCTCACGGAACTCACGGAGTCGAACGTGTACATGCAGCTTGACAGCGAAGTCTTCGGGCATTTCGCGGACCAGCTCTGGAAGTCCTTCGCGGACTTTATGGGCCCCGTAAAATGGTTCGGCATCCTGATGTTTGTCCTGATGGTCTACCTCCTTGCGAAGCAGATCATCGAGCGGAACCAGACCAGTATCTCCATGACGAAGATCCTCGGCTTCAGCGGCGGGGAGATCGGCGGGCTGTACATCGTCTCCACGTCCCTCGTGGTCATCGCAAGCCTTCTGCTGGCGGTGCCGCTGGTGGCCTGGCTTCTGCGCCTGGTCTTCAAGACCTACCTCTACCAGCGCATGAGCGGTTACCTTCCGTACTGCATCAGCAACGACTGCTATATCAAGATGATCGTTCTGGGCATTGTCAGCTACCTTGCGGTAGTTGCGCTGCAGCTTTGGAAGATCCACAGGATCCCGAAGAGCGAGGCGCTGAAGACGCTGGAGTGATACTATTAATAATGAATCGCGGGCACCTTGCGTGCCCGCTTCAGAGTGAAGACAAACGCGATTTTGAAAACACTTCAAAATCGCGTTTACTTTTTCTTTTTCGGATTATTTCGAGATAGATGCAGAAAAATGGAAGCATACGGGCTATCAGTAGCCCCATGCTTCCTTCATTTTCGCCAGCTTTTTGAGATTCATACACGCAAAGGTTAGCCCGGCTTTCATCATCATCCGAGCTTTCCCTATCATGTTCGTGTAACGGAACCCGTGCGCCTCTTTCGCAGTTCCGAACAACCGCTCTATGGTTTCCTTTCGGAGGGCATACAGGTCTTTCATCCCTTTCGTGCAACGGATATCTTCGCAAGCTTCCATGTACTCTTCCCATACATGCCGCGTGATTAGTTTTTCATGGTTCCTGCTTGCCGTGCACTGACTGAGATACGGGCACTCCGCGCATTGTTCCCGACTGCTCTTATATTCCCGGTATCCATCCCGGTTCGTTGTGGAATACTCCAGTGTCATTCCGTTCGGGCATACATAGCAGTCATAATATTCGTCGTATGCAAACTCGTGTTTCTTGAAGAATCCTTCTTTCGTCATCGGCCGCTTGTATGGGAATACCGGTTGAATCCCTTTGTCCAAAAGCAACTTCGCGATCGCCGGTGTCTTGTATCCTGCATCCGCAATCAGCTTTTCAATCCCGATGGTTTCGATCTTATCAAAAAGTCCTTTGAATGTTTTGCTGTCGTGCATGTTTCCCGGACTTACCGTATATCCAAGGATCCATCCATGCTTATCGCAAGCGGTTTCGATGGAATACGCAAACACTTCTTTATGATCGCCTTTATGAAACCATCCGCTTTCCGGGTCGGTGGTGCTCATGCGTTCCTCTTTGACCGAGCCACCTCCGGTTCCACCACCATCTCCGCGGTTGTTGTCATCCTTATCTTTCTCTTTTAAGGGGTTCTTGCCGTGAGCATCTCTGTCGGCGTCGATTTCTTTACGAAGCATTGCATCGTAGAACCGGGCCTCCTGCTCCGCAATCCTTCGCTGCATCTTACGACCGTTCGCATGAGCTTTCACATGCGTTGCATCGACGAATACTTCGGTAGGATCTACTAACTTAAACCGGTAACATTCCTCAAGAATCTTCCGAAAGATCTGTTCGAACAGGTCAGTATCCTTGAATCTCCGGGTATAGTTTTTTCCAAACGTTGTAAAGTGAGGCACGGGGTCAAGCATGTCTAATCCAAGAAACCAGCGGTAGGCAACATTCACTTCGATTTCCCGGATGGTCTGCCGCATGCTTCGAATTCCGTACAGGTACTGAATGAACGGGATCTTGATCAGCATGACCGGATCAAGGCTGGGGCGTCCCTGATCGGGAGAATATTTATCCTCCACAAGGTCATAGATGAAGTCCCATCTCAGGGCACGGTCAATCTTTCTGAGCATATGATCCTGGGGAACCAGATCATCCATACACATCATAACGATTTGTTCGCGTTTCTTGCCCGGATTTTGTGTCATCATTGAAGTGTACCGCCTCATATTTGGTACTTCAAGTATACCATAAAAAGCACTGAAAAGCCAGTGTTTATGCGGGTTTCAGCGTTTTTGGATGACTGAAAAAGTTAAGTCCGAGGCGGTTCTCGCCTCGGACTTTGTCTTCACTCT
>JAGCVY010000105.1 GCA_017962105.1 Lachnospiraceae bacterium | reverse complement strand
GGCGAAAATGAAGGAAGCATGGGGCTACTGATAGCCCGTATGCTTCCATTTTTCTGCATCTATCTCGAAATAATCCGAAAAAGAAAAAGTAAACGCGATTTTGAAGTGTTTTCAAAATCGCGTTTGTCTTCACTCTGAAGGAAGCGCTTTTTGCGCTTCCTTTTTTGGATCAGCAGAGTTTGCCGGAACGGCATTTTCCGATCGATGTCACGTTGAACTTTGCCTGCGGATGCCGTTTCGCTGGGGCCGGACAGTGATGTCCGTGATCACCATGCCGTCCCTTGCAGACAGGGCCTGCATGGCGCAATCGGCCACCTCCTCGGGGGTGAGGCGGTACTGCGGATCGTCCTGCGGCGTAAAATCCGCGTTACGGTAGAGGTTGGTGTCCGTGAGGTCAGGGTGGATTGTGATCACCCGCACGCCGTGCTTGCGGTTCTCCTCGAAGAGGCTCTGGGAGAAACTGCTGAGCGCAGCCTTGGTTGCGCCGTAAGCGCAGCCGTGGGTGTTGGCGTTGCTGCGGGCCGTGACGGAGGAGATGTTGAGGATGGTTCCGCCGCATTCCCGCAGATGCGGGAGCAGGATCGAGGACAGGATCATCGGCGCGGTGACATTGACCGAAATCATCTCCGAGAGGGCCACCGGGGAGAGAGTCTCATGAGGTCCGTAGTAGGCGACGCCGGCGGCGTTGACGAGGACCGAGATCTCGGATGCGATGGGCGACACGGCGGATACGGTTTCCCTTGCATCGGTCAGGTCGACGGACAGAAAATGAAACTGCTCCGCGATCGGAGCCCCGCCCCGGTTGCGGCCGATCCCGTAAACCGTGTACCCTTCGGCCAAAAGCCGGCCTGCGATAGCGCGGCCGATGCCGGATGTGGCGCCGGTCACCAGCGCGGTTTTGTTATAATCCTCAATACTCATGATAATATCCTTTCCTAAAGCAGGGGTGGTGATGCGGGGTCAGAGGTAGATCCGCTCCCTCGGCATCACTTCGGAGAGCCGGTCGACCGCAAGCCGGATCAGCGGATCGCCGATTTCCGGCGGATAGTGGTATACCCCGTCGGTCAGCTCGTAGGGATAGCAGGTGACGGCACAGGGGCGCCGTCTGCGCATTTCCTTCAGGTACTCGTGGGAAATGCGGAACTGGCCGACGCTCGCATCGCGGATCCGTTCCATCGGCAATGCGGAAAATACTTCATCAAACATGGCGTTGTACACCGACGCCGCATCGTGTACGGCAATGATCGGATCAAAACACAGCCGGACGTTCCAACCAAGAGAGAGTGCCTCCGAGGCGAAGGCAAGCCGGGCGCTCAGGGAGGGCGTGCGGTGTTCCACGGCGCGGATGACCTCGTCCGGGGAAAGCGTCAATGCGAGAATGACATGGTCCGACACCGGAAGAGCGCGAAGTGTCGCGGCGGAGGCGGATTTGGTACGGAGCTCCAACGTGAGTGCGGGGCGGCTTTCGGCGTAGGAAATCCATTCGGATACGAATCCAAGCAGCGGTTCCAAAGCGAGAAGATCGGTGTCATAGCTGATGCTTACGTAGAGCGGCTCCCCGGCTTCCGCAGAAGAGACAGGATCCTCCGAAAGGAGTTTATCCAAAGCGGTGAAGGTATCCTCCGAGTTTACGAAGACAACGATATTTCCCGACGGATACATTCCCTGCAGATAGCAGTACTCGCAATCGAAGATGCAGTTCATCACATCGGAGGTATAGTAGAAGCGCCTGTTGCCGAAATCCTGACAGACCGGGGCGCCCTCGTAGACACGCGGCCTGTCGGAAACCGCGAGGATCAGCGCCTGCGCGTTTTTCTGAAGCACGGGGCTTTGATTTCTGCGGTGGAACACTTCGCGGTAGTCGCGGCAGCGGATGATCTCCGCGTCCGGGAGCTTCGCAAGAATCCGCTGTGCCCGGGGATGGGATGCCGCGGCGTCCTCGAGGTACACGACGGAAAACGCTCTCCGGAACGGCACGGCAGTCGGGACATCAGCGAAGGCAGGAGAGGCGGAATTCGTCAAGGACATCCTTTCCCTCCTTTCTGGACCGGAGCAAAAGCCCGGCTTCCGGGTCATCCGCACGGGAGGCGATAAACTCCCGCAGATGCGCGACGGCACCGCCGCGTTCCAGCTCATAGTATTGGATCAGACGCCGCAGCTCATGCTCCATGGTGACGGAACAGTGCAGACTGCTGCAAAACGATGCGATGACAGCCTCATCCTCGTCCGAAAAATGACCCCCCCGGGGGACGAAGGAGGAAAACCGCAGCAGCGCATCGGAAATGACCGGGGCACAGGCGTCCATAAGCTCTGCGACATCATTTTTCGTAAGATTCCCGGAATCTGTCCCGTGGTCGGAGACAATCTTGAAATACCACATCCGGTCTGCCGGAAAATAAGGGATCGCAGCCTGATAGAGCCCGGCCGCCTCCAGATCAAACAGAAATGCGCCGGAATCCGGAGCGGTCTTTACGGCGGCATAGGTTGTGAGGGCCGCCTGAGGAAACTCGTGGCGATAGAGAATGTCGGGATAGAATGTGCGCCCGGTGGAGTCCTCGGTGATGCTGTGGATCAGGAAAACCGTTCCGGGTTCCACCGTGGAGTCGGAGCAGCCGCAGAGCCCCGCGTTGGCAAAGCAGTCGGTGTCCGAGGGCGGAAGAAGGGCAAGCGCTTCCGTCAGCGCGATCGCTGCGGGGACCGGGGAAGTGCCGGTGAGGATCACCACAGCCTCATCCCCGCGGAATACCTGTCCGCTTCGGAACGAATCATCCTTTTTGCAGGCAAACCGCCGGATAAAAGGTGCGGCCTCCGGGTACATGGCACAGGCGATGTAAATCATACCGGTCCTCCGAAAAAACAAAGAAAATCTATTGAGAAACTAGTTGTTTGCGTATACAATGACACTATACCATAGAATCCGCGGATAGGAAAGGAAAAAACCGCTTCCTCCGCACTGTGGGGACCTTGGAGAGGGTCGGGAAAAACTACTACATTTTTCGAAAAGAGGAAACAAAATGAACAGCAGGAAAATACGGATCGCACTCGCATGGCTGCTCACCGCTGTCCTTGTGATGGGACTTGCGGCCTGCACCAAGGGAAACAACTCGAGTGCTCCGACGGACACGCCCACGACGGCTCCGACGGATACGCCGGTCCCGGAACCTACGGCAACCTCGACGCCGGTTCCCACGGACACTCCGACGCCGACGAACACCCCGTCGCCTTCGCCGACTCCGGCGTACGATTATGAGACGCTTCACAAGACGGAGTATACTTCCTTAAAAGAGGCGTACAAGGACTATTTCATGATCGGCACGATCTACACCGACATGATCACCACCGGTAAGGACATGGAGCTGGTGCTCGCCAACTTCGACGTCATCACCCCGGAGAACCTGATGAAGCCCGAGGAGATGCAGCGTGTGCAGGGAACCTTCAAGTACACGGCATCGGATAAGATGATGGCGTTTGCACAGGAGAATAAGCTTACGGTTCACGGCCACTGCCTTGCTTGGCATCAGCAGAGCGGCAACTGGCTCGGCACCAGCGCAAAGGACCGCGAGGAGGCCATTGAGCAGCTCCGCGCCCACATCAACGGCGTGGCCGGACATTACAACGGACAGATTTATTCCTGGGATGTCGTCAACGAGGCGATCAACGACGGCGTCAACCTTCCGGCCGACGGAGACTGGAAGAAGTGCCTCCGCCAGTCCCAGTGGACGAAATCCATCGGCGACGACTACATTGAGATTGCATTCCAGCTGGCCCATGAGGCGGCTCCCGATGCGAAGCTCTACTACAACGACTACAACCTCGACCAGCCTGCCAAGGCGAAGATCGTTGCGGCGATGGTTGCGGATATGAAGAGCCGCGGCATTCCGATCGACGGTATCGGTATGCAGGGCCATTATTCCACCGCGACATCCATCGCCAACGTGCGCAGCAGTCTGGAGATGTTCGGAAAGATTGACGGCATCACGGTCAGCGTCTCCGAGCTGGATGTCCAGATCTCCGGCATCAGCAAGGGCAAGTACGACGGCGAGCAGGCGATGACACAGGCCATTTTCTACGCAAGACTGTTCAACCTTTACAAGGAATACTCGGATCTGATCGAGCGTGTCACCTTCTGGGGATACCGCGACAATACCAGCTGGCGTGCCGACAGCGCACCGCTTCTCTTTGACTCCTACTTACGGCCGAAGGAAGCGTATTACGCCGTGCTCAATCCGGATGCCTATGCGGCTCTCGGACCGCAGGAGGTAAAGCCCACCACCAAGAAACTGGAGGCGGCCAAGGGAACTCCTGAGATCGACGGTGAGGTCGACGAGTGCTGGAGCGCAGCGAAGGCGTACGACATCAACATTCCGATCATGGCATGGCAGGGTGCCAAGGGTACCGTCAAGTACATGTGGGATGAGAAGAATTTCTACGCATTGTTTGAGGTCAACGACAGCGTTCTCAACAAGAAGAACAGCAACACCTACGAGCAGGATTCCATCGAGCTGTTCCTTGACCAGAACAACTGCAAGGAATCCACCTACGATAAGAACTGCGGCCAGTACCGCTGCAACTTCGACAGCGAAGTATCCTTCGGAACCGTTCCGTCCAAGGACGGAGTTGTTGCCAAGGCAGCCAAGACGGCGTCCGGTTACCGCGTCGAGATCGCAGTGCCGCTTCTTGTGGAAGGCAAGGCCGGTGTTGTGATGGGCGTTGACGGACATATCAACGACGCCGATGACAAGGGAACCCGTGTCAGCGTTATGAAGCTGAACGGAACCGTGGACAGCGACTACACGAATCCGGCTGCATGGGCGGAAATCACCTTGAAATAACTAAAATGTGATATCTCTGTTTGGGAATCTTATCGAAGGATAAGAAAATACATCACCCGTTTTGACGGCAGACGAAAAGAGAAATCAGACAGCGTTGCGACGCTGTCTGATTTTTTGTCATTTTCCGGGAAAATGCGAATAATTTTTTTGAGACAATACAGTGGTATTGGCGAAAATAACTAATTTTTCACTGAAAATTCATAAATTGTGTACAAAAAACTACCTTGACGATGGTATGTTTGAGTGATAAGATTATGCAGGAAGTGGTGCCCGAGGGGGCTTTATGATAACAAAAAGGAAAAACTAAGTCACATGAATACTCTGTGATCTTAGTTTTTTGTATGTTTAGGGCTTTTTACCGGACGTGCGGCAGCGGCTGCCCCGGAGAAGAGAACAGCGTGCACCGAAGAGGCACGAGAGGAGAGAAAAGCGCGTTTTTGTGACGCGCAGAGGAGAGAATATGGGTTATACGACCTGGGAAGCGGTCGAGCGAAAGCGAAAACGCAGAAAGATACTGCTGCTGTTATTGCTCCTGTTGCTGCTGGTTGCTGCCGGACTCGGCGGTTACTGGTACTACACCAAGTGGAAAGAGGATCAACAGCAGAAAAACTATGAGGAACTGAAGAAAAAGGCGTTTGTTGAACTCCAGCCGGGCGAGGCGGAGCCTACGAAGGGTCCGGGAACACCGACGCCGACGCCGATCCCGTCCGAGGAGGATATGCTTCTCGCGGCGGTCATGGATGAGTACGAGGAGTTCCTGACGATCCTTCCCGACTTTGATATCTTACACGGCGAGAATGAGGATGTTTTTTCCTACATCGCAATACCGGACACCGTCATTGACTATCCGATCCTGGCCAGCGAGAAGGAAGACTACTACCTGAAATACAACATCGATCATACGAAGGGGTATCCGGGCTGTCTTTACGTCCAGAACTGCAACAGCCGCGATATGGAGGATCCTTTCACCATCATATACGGCCACAACATGAAGAACGGTTCCATGTTCGGCAGCCTGAAGATGTTCAAGGATGCGGATTTCCGCATCACGCACCCGTATTTCTTTATCTACATGGAAGACCGGGTGATGGTGTACGAGGTCGTGATCGTCTCGCATGCCCCCACGGAACATCTTCTGTCCGAGGATTATGTCAAGAAGAACGGCAAATGGGTCTTCGACCAGTTCGACGGACATGAAACAGCCCGCATGGTCGAAAAGCTGCGGGAGGAGGATGAAAACGCATATATCGCTTCCCCGGAGCCGACGGACGAAGACCACATTCTGGTGCTCTCCACATGTGGCGACGGAAGAAGGTTCGTGGTGGTTGGCAAAAGGGTACTGAGCGTACCGATTGAGGAGATTCCGGTTCCGCAGGAGTGACCGGAGATGAGAAACTGAGAGAAACCGCAAGGTGCGGTTAGGGGTGTGTCCCCGCATAGGTGCCGAAAGGGCACAGAGGAGATTGAGGAGATGGGTTATATGAAGAACAGGAAAACATGGAGATTGGTTAGTTTCCTGCTCGCGCTTGTATTGGTGTTCACCATGTGCGCGGGCAATCAGGCAATGGCAGCAGAGCCGTCGGCCAGCGACCGCTACGACGGCGACTACAATGCATCTACGATCTTGAGCCGGTTTGTTGTATTCACGAAGGACTCCTTCGTGTCGTTCAACCACACCATCGGCTCCATCGCTGTCGGCTCCCTCAGCGTTAACGATGCAAACGGCAATACTTTCTCCGATTTCGGAAAAGTTCCTTCCTACATCGGCGTATGGAAATCGGGACGTGTCGGCAACGTCAGCGGCCAAGTCAGCTATACGGCGAACCGTACCGTGTATTATAAAGAGAAAAAATTCAATTCGGAGGCCTGGGACCAGTATAAAGGGATCCAGAACCCGAATTATATCGATCTGGATAAAGCATTTTCCAAATTGGAAGCCCAGTCCCAGGTTCTCTTGGATCTGAGCAGTCCTCTGTCCGGGACGACATTGAACCTGAACAATGTCAATTCGGATGTCTATGTTTCCATTCCCTACGATAAATTGAAATCCCTTGTGATCAATGTGTCGAGTCCCTCGTGGTTCCGTGATCACATTCTTTGCATTTCCGTAACCGGCGTCAACGGAAACACCGCGGATTTTGTCGGTTACGATATGAAGGTCAACGGCCAAAGTCTGTCCAATTATTTTAAGGACAAGGCTTCGGGCGCTCAGCATGGCGGCGAGATCAACACCTCCGGATTCAACCTTTTCTGGAATTTTCCGGATGCCACCGGTAAGGTGAGAGCCATCGGTCTGACCGGCCATATGATCGCGCCTCGCGCGACCGTACAGTACGGCGGCAGCGATTTTTACGGCGGCGGAAATTATGAGGGCGGTATCATCGCGAAAAAGCTTACCACCTACGGCGAGGGACATTTCTATCCCAGCTCCCGCACCCTCCCGCTGAAGAGCTCAAAGCCTACGAATTCGCCTACACCGGTGAACACCAAGCCGGTAACTCCTTCCCCGACGAAGCCGGCAACGCCTACGCCGACGAAGGAGGCAACACCTACGCCGACGAAGCCGGTAACACCTACGCCGACAAAGAAGGCAACGCCTACGCCGACGAAACAGGCGACACCTACACCGACAAAGCAGGCAACGCCCACGCCGACGAAGCAGGCAACGCCCACGCCGACCAAGCAGGCAACGCCTACGCCGACAAAACAGGCAACGCCTACACCGACGAAGAAGGTGACGCCTACACCGATACAGAACAAGCAGGCAACACCTACTCCTACGACCATTGTGAGAGCAGCGACGCCTACGCCCACGACCATCGTGAGAGCAGCGACGCCTACGCCCACGACCATCGTGAGAGCAGCGACGCCCACACCTACAACCGTTGTGAGAGCGGCAACACCGACTCCGACGACCATCGTGAGAGCGGCAACGCCCACGCCCACAACGATCGTGAAGCAGGCAACGCCTACGCCGACAGTCTCTGTCGGTCCGGCCAAGCCCACCGTGGAACCTACTCCCACGAAGGCGCCCGCCAAGGTGACACCGACTCCGACAAAAGCGCCTTCCAACAACGGTACGGCGAAGAATCCTACGCCGACGCACTACCGTCGGCCCACCGCAACGCCGAAGCCGGTACAGGATGAACAGAATATGTCCGGCGGCATTTCCTATCCGACCGTAACCCCTGCGGATAACTCGGGAAGCGGCACCGGAACCGGCACGGGCACCGGAACGGGTACAGGTACCGGCACAGGCACGGGAACCGGTACCGGAACGGGGCAGAGCACCGGCGGCAGCTACACCACGGAGTTCTCCAAGCAGACCGTGACAAGCGAGGAGCTTGCCGGCGCAAGACTGACACTCACCACCTATACCAAGAGCAACAGCCTGTATCAGGTTGTTATCGCGGGATCCTCGGGTGGTACGGATTTCAAGGTCCGCGAGAGCTACATCTCCTGGACGAGCACCACGAAACCGGCTGTGCTTAAGAATCTCCCGAACGGAACGTACCGTCTGCACGAAGACTGTGCTCCGGCCAACTACAATGTCGCGTCCGATATCTGGTTCAAGATGATCGATACGGTCATCTGCGACATGGACGGCAATCCGATCCCGAACGGCGTTCTGGTCATGATCGACCATGAGCTTACCGACCCCGGCGAGGTTGACAACGCGACTCCCGAGTACGGGGAAGATAAGAAGACGCCCAACAGCAAGGTGAAATCGCCTCAGACCTCGGAAAATATGACCGTGTTGTACATCGGGGCATTGGTCGTTCTGATGATCCTTGTTGTCGCTGCAGTCCTTGTTGTCGACGAGCTGCGCAGCCGCAGAAAAGCGGAGTGCCGCAGGCAATAACGAAATGTCTGGAAAAATCCGGCGCAGCCGAGGAAAACGGATGCGCCGGATTTTTGGAAGAGAGGGGCCGGAGGGTGAGCCGGAAATAATTGTTCCCGAAATTTGAAAAAAAAGTGGTTGACAAACCAGACCTTATCGTGTACAATCCACATTGTGCCTGCGGAAAGCAGGATATGCACGAGTGGCTCAGTGGTGGAGTATCGCCTTGCCAAGGCGAGGGTCGCGGGTTCGAATCCCGTCTCGTGCTTTTTCTATGCCAAAAAACCTTCCCGTGAACAGCGGGAAGTTTTTTTTGTGTCGGTATGCGGATGGAACTGCCGGATACGGGGCAGCGGGATTTATAACGGAATTTATAAAACGTAGAAGAGGATCCCGAAGAACTGCAGCACGCACCCTGCGATGACAAACACGTGGAACAGACTGTGGATGTATCGCCTCTTGGCGCCTATGAGGTATAGCACCGCGCCGATGGTAAAAGCGACGCCGCCCAGCAGGATCCACAGGAAGCCCATGAAGGTCATGGCGTGAATGGTCACCTTCGCGCACAGGATGATCGCCCAGCCCATGACGAGATAGCACAGAAACGCGAAGATCCGGTACGCCTGCAGATCGATGGCGTTGATCGCCGCTGCAATCAGTGCACAGCCCCACTCGATCCCGAAGATCGTCCAGGCCAGACCGGGGTGATCGACACGCAGAGAGGATAAGAGGATCGGCGTGTAGGTGCCTGCGATCAGAAAATAGATATCACAGTGGTCGATGATGCGCATGACCTGCTTACCGGTGTTTTTGTGCAGACCGTGGTACACGGAGGAAACCGTGAACATCACGATCATGGTGCCGCCGTAAATCGAGGAGGAGACCACGCCCCAGACGTTGTGGTGCGAAGCGGCCATAATGATGCAGAGCACCGTGATGGCGATGGCCAGAGCACCGCCGACGATGTGGGTGACCATGTTGGCAATCTCCTCGCCGCGGGTGTAATCCGGAAAATTCCGCTCCTTAAGGGGCGTTCTTTTTTTCATAAAAATGCCTCCGTAAGACACGCGCTCTCTTGCGTTCCCCACACAAAGAAACGCAAAACCGCGTCATGTAGTATTTAAAACCACATGCATTATAGCACAGAGCACGGCGGAACACAAGAGCAGATTGCATTTTTCGGCGGGTTATGCTATCGTTGTCAGGGAATCGCTTTGAAAAGCCCTGTAAAACAGGTGCCTTCGGACGAAACAACGGTTTTGGGAGGAACGGAAAATGACGAAACTGGTTTTCTTTGATATGGACGGAACGCTGTGCGCGCCCCGGTTTTACGTGGACGGGAAGACGGTCGGCGGAATGTCCGATACGGCGTGGCTTCAGTACTGCGAGAAGAACGGGGAGGATACCTACCGGTTCTGCAAGCCGGTGCCGGTGGTGACGGAGTACGCGCAACAGAGCAAGGCGCACGGTGCGAAGGTGTACATTCTTTCCACCTCCTGGTCGGAGCAGGAATCGGCGGCAAAACGCAAGTGGACGGAGCAGAATTTTCCGGGGCTGTTCACGGAGGTGATCCTGACCGCGAAGGACGACGAAAAGCTGCCGATCATCCGGAAGATCGCGGAGAAGGAAGGGGTCTCCCTCGGGGATTGCGAGCTTGTGGAGGACACCTATGCGACAGTGCTTGCGGCCATCGTCGCGGGGATAAAAGGAACCCATGTGTCCCATCTGTATTGCAATTGCAATTGAATTCGAAAATGCGGGAAAGAGGGTAAATCACATTTTTCGTATTTTTGTCTAATACAAACGTTTCAATTCGTTAATTTTTCGTAAGTTTGTCAATAGTAACGAAAAACACACTGTGGTAAAATCAGTATTAACATCTAAATACGACTGCGCACGCAGCGTATAAAAAACAGAATAACAAAGGCAGGAATAACGGCGCATTAGCGCGGAAAGAGGTATGTATGAAGGTTACAATCATTGGCGCGGGCAGCGTCGGATCGACGATCGCATTCACTCTCGCTACCAACGGCACCGCATCGGACATCGTTCTCATTGACGTGAACGAGGAGAAGGCCAAAGGAGAGGCTATGGATATTCTCCAGGGCGCTCCGTTCTTCGGAAATCTGAACATTATCGCGGGTGATTACAGTGATGCTGTCGGATCCGACATCGTCATTATCACATCCGGTATCCCGAGAAAAGCCGGCCAGTCGAGACTTGAGCTTGCACAGACCAATGTAAACATCATGAGGGACATTGCGTCCAAGATTACGGTGTACGCGCCGAAGGCGATCTACATCATCGTAAGCAACCCGGTCGATGTTATGACCTATGCCTTCCATAAGTTCTCCGGCATTCCGGAGAATCAGATCATCGGTTCCGGTACGATCCTCGATACCTCGAGACTTCGTTCCCGTCTCGCCGAGCTGTATGATATCAGCCAGAGTAACGTTCATGCGTATGTGTTCGGTGAGCACGGCGATTCGTCGTTTATTACCTGGTCGCTTGCCAATATTTCGAATGTTCCGCTCAACCACTACAAGGAGCGCGTTCACAACTCCATCAAGGAGTTCCCGGAGCTCAACAAGGAAGAGGTTGAGGATTACGTTAAGAAGTCCGGAGGCATCGTGATCGCACGCAAGGGTGCAACCTACTATGCGATCGCGGTTTCCGTAGCGTTCATCGTTAAGACGATCGCAACCGGTATCGACACGACGATGACCGTTTCCACCATGATGCACGGTGAGTACGGCATCAGCGATGTATGCCTCAGCACGCTTGCCATCGTGGGCAAGAGCGGTATTATCGGCAATGTGGAGACGCCTCTTACCGACGAGGAGATCGCACTTCTTCAGAAGAGCGCCAACAACCTCAAGGAAGTTATCCACAGCATCAATATCGATTAATGAAATTTCAGCAAGGCAGCATTCTTTCCAAGGGAGAATGCTGCCTTGTCGCGCTTTAAGAGGGACAGAGATGGAGTATCGCATCGAACATGATTCCATGGGCGACATGAGAGTGCCCGCTGACCGCTACTGGGGTGCGCAGACCGAGCGCAGCCGCGGGAATTTTCCGATCGGCGTCGGTTTGGAGACCATGCCCGGTGAGATCATCCGTGCATTCGGCATCCTGAAAAAAGCCGCAGCGCTCGCCAACCGCGAGCTGGTTCCGAACCGTATGACGCAGGAGAAGCTTGACGCGATCGCGAAAGCCTGCGACGAGGTGACTGCGGGGGAGCTTGCAGGACATTTTCCGCTTGTCGTATGGCAGACCGGCAGCGGCACACAGTCCAACATGAACGCCAACGAAGTGATCGCCAACCGCGGCAATGAGATCGCGGGAGCAAAGCTTCTTCATCCCAACGATGACGTCAATATGTCCCAGTCCTCCAACGACACGTTTCCGACGGCGATGCATATCGCGGCGGTGCTGGGCATTGAGCAGAACCTGCTTCCGGCTCTGGACTCGCTGATCGCAGCGTTCCGAAAGCTTGCGGAAGAGCATGAAGGAATTGTCAAATGCGGGCGTACGCACCTTCAGGATGCGACGCCGATCCGGTTTTCCCAGGAAATCTCCGGCTGGAGCGAGAGCCTTGCCACCGATGCGGAGATGATCCGCGTGACGCTTCCGATGCTCCGCAGACTCGCCCTAGGCGGGACGGCGGTAGGCACGGGGTTGAATGCGCCGGCAGGCTTTGATTCGCTGGTTGCGGCGAAGATCACGGAGATCACGGGCAGTGAGTTTGTGACGGCGCCCAACAAGTTCCACGCACTCTCGTCGAAGGATGAGATCGCATTTGCCCACGGCGCACTGAAAGCGTTGGCTGCGGATCTGATGAAGATCGCCAACGATGTCCGGTGGCTTGCCAGCGGTCCGAGAAACGGCCTTGCGGAGATCACGATCCCTGCCAACGAGCCGGGATCGTCCATCATGCCGGGCAAGGTCAATCCGACGCAGTGCGAAGCGGTCACGATGGTTGCGGTGCAGGTTATCGGCAATGACACGGCGATCGGTATGGCGGCCAGCCAGGGGAATTTCGAGCTGAATGTCTTTATGCCGGTAATCGCTTACAATTTCCTGCAGTCGGTGAGACTCCTTGCGGAGGCGATGGCATCGTTTGAAGCAAGATGCGTATCGGGAATCCGCGCGGATGAAGCGAAGATGCATGACAATCTTACAAGATCTCTTATGCTGGTGACAGCGTTGAATCCATATATCGGATATGAGAGAGCAGCGGAGACCGCCAAGAAGGCCTACCGCGAAAACATTTCCCTGAAGGAAGCCTGCGTGGCGCTCGGCTTTTTGACGCCCGAGCGGTTCGATGAGGTTTTCCATCCGGAGGAAATGTGTTAGACTACAAGGTGAATAACAAGCGTAAGCTTGATTAGGAAAGGAAAGAAAGCAGTATGAACTATGCAGAAGAATCCCTGAAGAAACACTACGAATGGAAAGGTAAAGTCGAGATGATCGTTCGTGCTCCCCTGGAGACGAAGGAAGACCTCTCGCTTGCATACACCCCCGGTGTTGCACAGCCCTGCCTTGAGATTCAGAAGAACGTTGATCTGAGCTATGACCTCACCCGTCGTTCGAATCTCGTAGCGGTTGTGACGGACGGCACCGCGGTACTCGGACTCGGCGATATCGGCCCGGAAGCCGGTATGCCCGTTATGGAAGGAAAATGCGCCCTCTTTAAGGCTTTTGGCGATGTGGACGCAATCCCGCTCTGCATCCGTTCCAAGGAAGTGGACGACATCGTTAACACGGTTCGCCTTCTCGCCGGTTCCTTCGGCGGTGTGAACCTTGAGGATATCTCCGCACCTCGCTGCTTTGAAATCGAGAGAAAGCTTAAGGAGTGCTGCGATATCCCGATCTTCCACGATGATCAGCACGGCACGGCTGTTGTATGCCTTGCTGCCATGCTCAACGCTCTTAAGGTTGTCAACAAGAAGATTGATGAGATCCGCGTTGTGACCAGCGGCGCAGGTGCTGCCGGAATCGCCATCATCAAGCTCCTCATCTCCATGGGCCTTAAGGATGTTGTTATGTGCGACCGCAAGGGCGCGATCTACAAGGGACGTGACGGATTGAACCCGGAGAAGGAAGTTATCGCTGAGATGACGAACCAGCAGATGCGCAAGGGTAGCCTTGAGGACGTTATCAAGGGCGCTGACGTATTTATCGGCGTTTCCGCTCCCGGCTGCGTAACTCCGGAGATGGTTAAGAGCATGGCTCCGAACCCGATCCTCTTCCCGATGGCAAACCCGACTCCCGAGATCATGCCTGACGAAGCAAAGGCTGCAGGTGCTGCCGTTGTCGGTACCGGCAGAAGCGATTTCCCGAACCAGATCAACAACGTGCTTGCGTTCCCGGGCATTTTCCGCGGCGCACTCGATGTACGCGCAAGCGACATCAACGATGAGATGAAGATTGCAGCGGCAAAGGCTATCGCAGCTTTTGTTACCGACGATAAGCTTTCGGCTGACTACATCATCCCGAGCGCACTCGACAAGACCGTTGCCCAGGCTGTTGCAAAGGCTGTTGCACAGGCTGCTCGCGATACGGGAGTTGCAAGACTGTAATGTCGAAATAAAATGTGGCTTCACTTGACTCTTCGGGATTGCCGTCACGGCAATCCCGAAACTGTCAATGGTGCGATACAGATCTCACACAATGGAAAAGGAGAGAAAGATGAAGAAGAAACTGTGGAAACTGTTGCTGCTTCTCGGTGTTCTGATGTTGTCGGTGTTCGTTCTGACCGCCTGCGGTGATGATGACGACACCAAGAAGAAGGTTGAATACGAAATCAATGACGAAAGCAAGCTGAAGCCTTCCGAGGAGACGGTTCCCGCCGGAACGTGGCTGTGGCACAGCGATACGCTGGATCTTGCAGTATGGCATCTCGGACAGTCCATGGTTGCCGAGACCAGCAAATACTGGCGCTGCGAGGCCGACGACAAGTACGATATCTATATGGTTCCGAAGTCGGCGAAGAAGATCAGCAAGATTGATCAGGCGCTTGATGCTGCGGTGGAGTTCCTCTCGGATCTCGATGAGAACATCGATGATCAGAAGGATTTTACGGACGTTAAGGCAGCGAACGTAAAGACGGAGAAAGAGGAGCTTTTCGACAAGGTCTTCTACACTTCCGTGATCACCTGCAAAAAGGACGGGAAGGAGCTTGAACTTCCGGTTATCCTTGAGATGTATGAGAAGCGCTATGTCATTTATATTGTCAACGAATTCCAGGACGGAGCGTCGGATGAGGAGCTTCAGTGCTTGTTAAAGACCCTTCGCATTGATACCGATGCGTACAAGGGAATCGAGGGCAACTCGCTCGGCAAGCCTACGCCGGAACCTACGCCGGAGGCAACGCCGACCTCGGCGGAGACCCCTACGCCGGAGGCAACCCCTACTCCTGAGGCTACTCCTACCCCGGAGGCAACGCCGACTCCCGAAGCGACTCCTACTCCGGAGGCAACGCCGACTCCCGCTGTTGCGGATCTCACTCTGAAAACCTTCGCACACAGCCAGCTTCCGATCACCATTGATCTGCCGAACTACGAAAATATCGAAGAGTACGACAGCTCCATTTATGTTGAGACGGATGAGTTCCTGTACTTCACCTTCGCCATGAATTATTTCCAGGGCGGTGTTGTGATGAACAGCAACGATTTCAGCCAGCTTTTCAATGTCCCTGAGAAGGATGAGACCCTGGCGGCAATGCTTTCCCTTGACGGTGTTAAGGTCATGGAGGATGCCGAGGCGACCTCTTTTGACGTCAACGGTTACAAAGGATATTATCTTCCTCTTGCGGATATGTATTACGATAATGAGGACGGCACCTATGTAAAGGGTGACGGATTCATGGTTGTCACGGATGCGCAGGGCGATGTCGGTGTTTATGTTTCGGCTGCGATCATCAAGGACGCGAAGTATAATGTCAACTACACGGACCGTATGGGCGAGGTTCAGAACGCCCTTGTCAACGCCGCTACGAGTCTGAAGCAGAACGGCAAGCTCGGTTCGGATTATGTTGTCTGGAAAGAACGCATGCCTGACGGCGCCGGCGTTTATGTAGTGTATGAGGCCGGAGAGATCAAGAAGATTGAAAAAGGACAGGATTCCTGGATGTTCTACTACAACGATGAGGGCCAGGGATACTTCCTTGTCAAGCATTTTACGCCTACGGTTGAGGCTTCGAACGCCAAGGAGTACGCGGAGACCTTTAAGAACACCCTGGAAAGCAAGGGCTATACCGTATCCGATATTGCGGAATATCAGGGACGTATGGCATACAACTGGATCCGCGTTGATTATTCCGCCGACGGCGTCGATTACTGTGAGAACATCTTCGTCAGCATGGATTCCAACGGGGATATCTGGATGCTCGATCTCTACGGTACGATTGAGAACGTGGAAGCACAGGATGACAATCTTGACAACATGCTCTGGTCCCTTCATGAGCATTGGGATTACTGATTGAATTCCGAATAACCGATGAATTACAAGAAGAGCCGCACAGGCTGCAGAAATGCGTCCGTGCGGCTCTCTTTTTTTCGGTTCTCCGTCGATTCCCAAGTGACAGAAGGGATAGTTCTATGGTATTATTGGAATAAGATGTTTCGTTACGGAACAGTCTGTGGAGGAGTAAAGACAATGAAAGCGCTGATCATCAATTGCAGTCCGGTAAAAACAGGTGCTACGGCTGAGATCGCAGGCATCGTGACAGGGGAGCTCTCAGTGGGGTTCGATACGAAATGTATCTGTATCGACGACTACACCTTTGCTTTCTGCAGGGGATGCCGTACCTGCCACAAAACCGCAAAATGCATTATGGATGATGATGCAGGCAGGATCATGGAGGAGATTGACGAGGCGGATGTCATCGTTTGCGTCGCGCCGTCGTACTGGGCGGACATTCCCGGCCAATTCAAGGCATTTATCGACAGATGTACGCCCTGGTGCGATACACATGAGCCCCATGCAGCGATCCGGGAGGGGAAAAAGGGATTTGCAATTGCCCTGCGGACCGGCCCGGGGATGCACGAATGTGAGAGGATCATTCAAAGCATAGAACACTTCTACGGTCATCTTCATATCGCCTGCACCGGCCACCTTGGGTTAACGTCCGTTGAGTACAGGGAAAATGTCGAACCCAGAAGGCAGGAGATCGTTGATTTCTGCCGTACCGTAAATGAGGCAGCTCATGCGGACCGGTCCGCTCCGGACAGGGAAACATTCTGAGAAAAGGAGAACACGGGGATGGAAATTCGTGAAGTGGAGTTGAACGAGACAATACTAGATCAGCTGATCCGATTTTCCGAGGATTGGACAGCGGAAGGAAGCTGTTACGGGTATCGCCCTAACACCCCCTCGGATATCGAAGGGAACAGGATTTTTGTCTCAGAGGAAGAGGGAAATATCGTCGGATACCTGTTCGGGAGAAGCAGTAAGTCGACGCAGATGCAGTCCGTCATGCCGGAAGGCACACCGGTTTTCGAGGTGGAGGAGCTTTATGTCGCTCCGGAAAGACGGTCCCGGGGAATCGGGGAAAAACTCTTTCGGTTTGCGGAAGAGGCGGCTGCCGCGGAAGCCGAATATATGGTCCTGAGCACGGCAACCAAAAACTGGAGAGCGATTTTCCACTTTTATATCGACGAACTGGACATGACGTTTTGGAGCGCGCGATTGTTCAAAAAGATAGAAAAGTAAGAGCCGGAGTATTTTCGGGGAGGAAGCGAGACTGAATATGCAGAATATCGAAGTGCGGCAGATGACCTATGCGGATATCCCGGCCATCTGCAAGGCGGATCGTGATGAAAGCGAGTCGTTTGTCAATTATCTGAAGAGGCAGCTTGAGTTTCAGGATAACAATGAGTGTTCCGCTTTGCTGGCACGCCGCGTGAATACGAAGGTATATCTGGATGCCTGCCTCAACGCGGAGTACGGTCCGGCGCAACGGTTTTATGCCCTGCGGGGGTATGTCCCCGACGGCGCCGGGGTCTATTATGAGGAGCATGTTCTGGGAAAAGACGAGGCTTGCAAAAACGACGATGAGTTAACGCTCTGCCTCGTGAAGGAACTGGGGTAATAGTCATTATTGTGAAAGGAGAATCATTATGCCGATGATCGATGCGAAATTCACCATGCAGGTGGATGAAACCAAGAAGGAGGAACTCAAGAGTGAGTTCGGAAAACTGATCGCGACGCTTCACAAGGGAGAGGCGTACCTGATGGTCGGGATTCAGGACGGTTATGATCTCTGGTTCGGAGGCAAAAAGCTGGAGAAGGGAGCTTATGTAGAGGTCTCTCTGCTTGGCAACGCTCCTTCCGGCGATTACAGCAAGCTGACGGGACAGATCTGCGACATGCTTGCGGATAAACTGGGGATTCCAGGCAGCGCGATTTATGTGACCTACCATCCGCTGGCGGATTGGGGCTGGAACGGAACGAATTTCTGACAGGATCGAGGGATCGTCAGGGTTCCCGAATAGTTGACCGATGTGTAGGGGGATAAAACATGACTTCCAGCAGAACTTCTGACATGACCACCGGAAATTCTCTGAAAAAAATACTGATGTTTGCATTGCCGCTGTTTATCGGGACGATGTTCCAGCAGGTATATAGTCTGGTGGATACGGTCATTGCAGGCCACATCCTGGGTGACAGTGCGGTTGCTGCGATCGGTGCGACCTCAGCGCTGTATTCGGTGGTCCTGTACTTCGCCGTCGGGCTTAACAGCGGATATGGGATCATCATTGCAAGGATGTACGGGAAAAAGGATATCCCGAAACTCAAAAGCGCATTTGCAACGATGGTGATACTGAATGTGAGTATCACTGCTTTGCTGACGGCACTTGTCCTTCCGCTTCTCGGTAAGCTGTTGCGGCTTTTGGACACGCCGGAAGAGATTTTCTCACAGGCCCATGAGTATATCTTTATAATTTTCGCAGGACTGACCGCCACTATCCTTTACAATATGTGCGCAGGATTCCTTCGGGCAGTGGGAAACAGCAGGACGCCGTTGTATTTCCTGATACTCTCGTGCGGAATCAATTCCGTGCTGGACTGGGTGTTCGTAGCGGAGCTCGGTATGGGAGTTGAGGGAGCCGCATATGCCACTTTGATAGCAACCGTTTTTTCCGGAGCGGCCGGGCTTGTGTACATCATCAGGGTGTATCCTGATTATATGCCGGGACTCCGTGATCTTATACCGGATAAAGGACTCGTACGGGAAATGCTTTCCACAGGCCTGTCCATGGCCCTTATGAATTCCGTGTTTGCACTCGGGTCGATCATACTTCAGAAGGCGATCAACGACCTTGGCACAGCAATTATAACAGCCCATACCGCATCGCGCAGGATATATGACTTCCTGATGATGCCCATGTCAACGGCAGCCACCGCCACGGCAACCTTTACAAGCCAGAATTTTGGCGCAGGGAAGAAGGACAGGATAACGGCAGCCATAAAGAAAGTGCTTTTGATCGAAATGGCGTGGAGCCTTTTTTCCGCGGTTCTGTCAATAACCGCCGGCAAACCGTTGATCGGGCTGATACTCGGAACCACGGACAACACGGTTCTTTCCAACGGGTATCTGAACCTGACAATGAGCACCCTGTTCTTTTTCCCGTTAGGCGTTCTCCTCGTGATGAGGATGTCGATGCAGGCAATGAGATACAAGGTGGCTCCGGTCATATCGAGTCCGATAGAGCTTGCGGTAAAGATCGTGTCAAGCTTGTGGGTAGTGCCGAAAATCGGATATAAAGCCGTTGCGGCAACAGAACCGGTCACCTGGGTGTTGTGTGCGCTGTTCCTAATTTACATTTTCCGAACCACCTATAGGAGAAAACTGATGATATGAATGCGTATTTTCCGAAACATAAGGAAATCAGGGGAAGACGGATCATTTTGCGAGAGCAGAGAGAGGAAGACGCGGCATATTTTGCCTATTGGTTTAATCAGCCAAAGGTTATGTTCCAGTGCGGCTTTGAGAAACCTACGAGCGAAGAGGAGGAGAGGACACGTATCAGCACCTCCCACAGATCGGAAGATTCCGTATGGTTTACGATCACGGATCTTGACGGGAATATTATCGGAGAGACCGGATTGCTCCGTATGTTTCCCGCATGGCATTGCACGGACCTGACGA
This sequence comes from Lachnospiraceae bacterium, assembly GCA_017962105.1. GTDB lineage: Bacteria > Bacillota > Clostridia > Lachnospirales > Lachnospiraceae > ISDg. The sequence continues at coordinate 3,301 of JAGCVY010000105.1, read as the reverse complement.
TAATCATTCCGGATCCCGAAAAGCAGCACAAGGGTTACGGAACAGAAGCAATACGACTGGTGCTGGACATGGCGTTCCATGAGTTTGAAATGAATCGCGTATCGATCGGAGTAGTCGGCCTTAATACGGAAGCTTTGGAGTTCTATACGATGATCGGATTCCGGCAGGAAGGAATTCAGGAACAGGGCTATTACTATAACGGCGAATACAGCGACTTCGTTATGATGCGTATCCTTCGTCAGGAATGGACGAGATAAATCGTGATCTGCAGGTGAGAAAAATGATGAATTGTGATTGGTGTAATCTGTCGGAAGAAGAGAAACGATATCAGCTGTACGAGAGTGCATTATGGACGGTTTTCCTTTCCGATGAACAGGATTATATCGGACGATGCATATTGGCCTTGAAACGTCACTGCGGTTCATTGGCAGAGTTGACAGAGGAGGAGTGGGAAGAACTCCGCCGGCTGGTTTGTAAAGTGGAGACCTGTTTAAAGACTGTTTTGGGAGCAGCCTTGTGTAACTGGAGCTGCCTGATGAACAGCTTTTATAAGGGCACCGACCCCGATCCGCATCTTCATATTCATGTAAGGCCAAGGTATGACAACGCCGTGACGATCAACGGAAACAATTATCCCGATAGTGAGTTTGGCCATCACTATGCATTGAATAAAAGCGGGTCAATCCCGGTTGAAGATAAAGAAGAAGTGTTTACCCGGCTGAAGGAATGGCTGGACCGGTGATTTTCCGGCGGAACAATGATGAAGAGGTGACAGAGTGAAGAGCGACATTGTAAACACATCAAGAGGTAGATACTGCGCGGGCGACCCGGATCTGCTTGTCCGCAAATGTAACAGCAGCATCTCAAACTTGTCGGGGGAATTGCCAGAGGACATCCGACAGAGGAAGAGATTGAAGGAGCGGTCAGCTTTTATTTGACACTTTGAGTGGTTGTGATCCGTCCCGGCATAGGGTTTCCGGGTATTGCATAAAAGAAAAGCAAAACAAAAGATTCTGCAGGTTAGGTAAAAGGACAGACATATGACGCATCAGATGCAACTACAGCCGGAGCCGTTTGATATGATCAAAAGCGGTGCAAAGACGATTGAACTCCGGTTATATGATGAGAAGCGAAGGAAAATCCGGATCGGAGATGAGATAGCATTCACCAATACGGAAAATGGCGAGACCCTTGCAGTAAGGGTGATTGATCTGGCTGTTTTTGCTTCCTTTGAAGAATTGTACAAAACGCTTCCGTTGCTGCGGTGCGGATATACGGAGCAGGACATTGCCTCGGCGTCGCCGTATGATATGGATGTGTATTATCCGAAAGAGAAACAGAAGGAATACGGCGTGGTCGGAATAACAATAACAATACAAAAAGAGTATTAAAGGTCACAACAAATACGAGCGATCGGATTTGAGAGCACTAGATAGGTAAGATGATTCCAGGAGAGATAGTTTGATTTCGGAGGGAATTATGCAGGATATTAGCAGTATTGAAAGATTCATTGATAAACAAAAAGTGAGCTTTATCGCATCGGTCGATGAAGATGGATTCCCAAATGTTAAGGCGATGCTGAAACCAAGGAAACATATAGGATTGAAAGAGTTCTGGTTCTCCACAAATACATCGTCCATGCGGGTGAAACAGTTTCGAGACAATCCCAAAGCCTGCATATACTTTTATCATAAAGGGTTAATTAAATATGTGGGGGTTATGCTGACCGGTACGATGGAGGTTCTTACGGATCAGGAATCCAAGAATATGATATGGAAGAGGGGCGATACGCTGTTTTATAAAGGCGGTGTTACGGATCCGGATTACTGTGTGTTCAAGTTTACGGCTGAGAAGGGCCGGTATTATTGTGATCTAAAAACTGAAAGCTTTGAGGTATAAGAACAACTGATAGAGGCTTGTTGCACAAAGGAAAAGCATAAGGCACTAACGAAATATCAAAACAATGTGGGGGAGATTAGGTTATGAAGGAGAAACCGAAGGTGGTATACCACGGCAGTCAATATTTATTTGACGTCCTGATGCCGCGACAGGCGAACGGACAGTGTGAGGCCGAGGCTCAAATGGGGATTTATGCTGCGGCAACGATGGAGGAAGTCATTCCTTTCGCACTGCCGTTTCGCTTCTACCCGGACTGTCCGGAGGGAAAACTTTCCTTTGATTCCGACGGAACCAAAAGCTTCTTGCGCTACGGGTCCATAAATCCAAACGGAAAAGGCTATGTATATGTCCTGCCGTCGGACTCGTTTGAACTCGTTGACGAGTGGGAATGGCTTTCCAGAACACCCGTAAAACCAATTAAGGTGATTGAGATTTCGGTTAAGGATTATTGGCATACGATTTCATTTTCCGAGGAGGCTAAGAAGATTCAGCGGGAGTTGTACGGCGCGGATCCGGAATGCGTTTTCAAGGCGGCGGAGGCCGATGCCCCGAGTGAATACGTGTGCAAGATCGCTTCCATGGAGGAAGTGAACGAAAAATGGGACACTCTGGTGCAGGAGCACCCCGATGACTCGAACTGGGAGGTATGGAAGAAGGACATCATAGCTGAAATTTCGGCGGGTAGAGAGATTCCGTATTACGGGATTCTTGACGGGGAGATTATCTGCGAGGCATATGCTGTCCCGAATTATACGCCGGGGGAGGACGACGCGGGACTTCGAGAGGAAGGGACTGTGTATTTGTCGGCGTTTCGCACGGTCAAGGCATATCGGGGCAAGGGGTATTTTTCGCGGCTGCTTCGATTCATGCTGGAAAATCTTCGACAGAAGGGATTTGAAAGAGCGGTCCTCGGCGTCGAACCATCCGAAGTTCTCAACAAGCAGATGTATCTTCGGTGGGGATTTACCGAGAAGATGTATACGGGAACCTGTACGTACCCGGACGGAACTGTTATTGAGGTGGAATACTACGGGAAAAAGCTGGGATGAATTTGGAAAGGGTTGTTGCACAAAATGAAAAGGAAAGACGACTATGAATATAGCGTTAAAACAATTATCGGTGGATATGGGAAAACCGGAATATGATATGCTGCAGGGAATTCCCGCTGTGGAAAACGGTTTTACGAACCCGGCTTACAACCTGTCTTATGACGAGTATAAAGAGTGGCTGCGAATAACGGATAACAATTCCATAGGCAAAGATCTGCCGGAAGGCTGGATTCCGTTTACCACTTATTTTTTGTATATCGATGATACGCCCGTCGGTTACGGAAGAGTCAGGCATTCGTCATCCGAGTATCTGGAAACGGTTGTCGGTGCGGGAAATCTGGGGTACGGCATCG
>JAGCVY010000104.1 GCA_017962105.1 Lachnospiraceae bacterium | reverse complement strand
GGCGAAAATGAAGGAAGCATGGGGCTACTGATAGCCCGTATGCTTCCATTTTTCTGCATCTATCTCGAAATAATCCGAAAAAGAAAAAGTAAACGCGATTTTGAAGTGTTTTCAAAATCGCGTTTGTCTTCACTCTGAAGGGAACTGCCAAAAGCAGTTCCCTTTTTTCATTTCTGCAAATCATTTTCCGTAGTCCGGATCAATTGCCGCCGTGTCCGCTCTCTAGGTTGGCGAACTTCGTCTGCTCACCGATCCATGCGAGTTTGACCGTTCCGGTGGAACCGTTACGCTGCTTGCCGATGATAACCTCGGTGATGCCGGGCTCTTTACATTTTTCCTTCGTGTAGTACTCGTCACGATAGAGGAACATTACAACGTCGGCATCCTGCTCGATGGCGCCGGATTCACGCAGGTCGGAGAGCACGGGACGCTTGTCCTCACGGGTGTCCGGCTGACGGGAAAGCTGCGACAGCGCGATGACCGGGCAGTTCAGCTCACGGGCCAGGGCTTTTAACGAACGGCTGATCTCCGAGACCTCGTTCTGGCGGGATTCATTCTTCTTACCGCCTTTTGATTCCATCAACTGCAGGTAGTCGATCATAACCAGCTGGATCTGGTGTTCCAGCTGAAGCTTTCTGCACTTTGAACGTACCTCCTGCACCGAGACCGCCGGGGTGTCAAAGATATACAGCGGCGACTCGCCGACGCGGCGGGCAGCCATCATCATATCCTCCCACTCGTGGTCCTCCAGCTTACCGGTACGGATCTTCTGAAGGTTCACGCCCGAGTCCAGGGAAAGAATACGGTTGACCAGCTGCACCTTGCTCATCTCAAGGCTGAAGATCGCAGTGGGAACGTGCTTGCGGACAGCGATATTTTCCGCAAGGTTCAACGCGAATGCGGTCTTACCCATGGACGGACGCGCTGCGATCAGAACAAGATCCGAAGGCTGCAGTCCGGCCGTGCGGTAGTCAAGGTCGAAAAATCCGGTGGGTATACCGGTGGTCTGTCCTCCGCTCTTCGCGGCCTTCTCGATCATGTTGAGCGCGTCCACGACGATGCTGCTGATCGGGCTTGCCTCGGAAGCCTGTCCCTCCTGGAACAGCTGGAACATCTTCGCCTCGGCGCGGTTAAAGACCTCCTCCACCGGCTCTTCATCCTTGTAGCAGTCGCCGGCAAGGGTGTCGCTTAAGCGGATGAATTTGCGGAGGCGGGATTTGTCGCGAACGATGCCCGCATAGTCCGCGGTGTTGGCGGATGTGGGCACCCCGTTCATCAGCTCGAGGATATATTCCGTCGAGCACTGCGCCTCCGGCACGTGGCGCGCACGAATGCGCTCCTGCACGGTCACCTCGTCGGTCTCCAGACCCTGCTGGTTCATCTCGACGAGAACATCAAAGTAGATGCCGAGCGTGGTATCGTAAAAATCTTCCCCGGTGATCATCCCCGTGACGACTCCGATCGCTTCCTTGTCCAACAGCATGGATCCGATAACCGACCGTTCCGCCTCGAGGTTGTGGGGCATACCCTTCCGGCTGACTGTTTCATCCATATCTTCTTCTCCTAGCGAACGCCCTCAACCTTAACCTCAAGCTCCGCACTCACCTGGGGATGAAGACGGATGGCTGCATGCACGATTCCCTCGTTTTTGATAGTGATCGGCAGGGTGATCTTCTTCTTGTCGATCTCCATGCCGAGCTGATCCTTGATCGCCTCGCTGATTTCCTTCACGGAAACCGAGCCGAACACTCTTCCGTTCTCTCCGATCTTGATGGGAACGGTGACCGACTTGCCCTCAAACTGCGCCGCGAGCGCCTGTGCTGCCTCCAGCACCTCCTGCTCATGCTTCGCCTCCGCCGCCTTCTGCAGCTTCAGATCGTTGAGGTTCTTCGGCGTAGCCTCCACCCCGAGTTTCTTGGGGAACAGGAAATTTCTCGCGTAGCCGTCACTGGCCTTCACGACCTGTCCCTTCTTGCCCAATGCTTTTACATCCTGTAACAGTATGACATCCATCTATGTATTCCTCCCTGCTTTCCTTTCTTTCTGTCTCTGTTCGACCAACCGGCTCTCACCGAAGGCTATGCATCACTTCAGTTCCCCGCCCTGCAGCATCCCGCGCAGCACGTCCTTGACCTGCTGCTTCGCCTCCGCGATGGTGACGCCGGAGAGCTGTGCACCGGCCACCGTCATGTGACCGCCGCCGCCGAATTTCTCCATCACGACCTGAACGTTCAGCTCGTCGATGGAACGGGCGCTGATATACACCTGATTCTGGAACATCGTGAACACAAACGACGCCTTCACGCCGTCGATCTCCATCAGTTCGTTCGCCACCTGCGCGCCCAGCACGTTGGGCGACTCCAGCCCTTCGCCGGAGCATTCGGCAAATGCATAATCGTTTAAGTACATCTCCATCCCAGCGATGGCCTTCGCCCTTGCCATGTACTCCTTCTTGTCGGAGCGGAACGCCTTGCGGATCCGGGTAACCTCCGCACCGTTTCTCCGAAGGTACGCCGCCGCCTCGAAGGTGCGCACGCCGGTCTTCGTTAAGAAGTTGTTGGTATCGATCATGATACCCGCGTACATGGCTTCCGCCTCGATGGGACGAAGCTTCAGTCCCTCGCCGATGTACTGGAGGATCTCCGCCACAAGCTCACACGCCGAGGATGCATAGGGCTCCACGTAGGACAGCGCGGCATCGTCCACCGAGTCCGTGGTCTTGCGGTGGTGGTCCAAAACAATGACCTGTTTGATCCTGTCGTACAGCTCCGGGCACTCCGTGTAGCTGGGACGGTTCACGTCGACGATAACCAGAAGGTCATCCTCCTTCGCCAGCTCCCTCGCGCGGAAACCGCTGATAAACATCGTGGATTCGTACTCCGGATTGTTCAGGAAATTGCTGACCGTCGGACGCACCGCGTTGCCGACTTCATTCAGCACGATATACGCGTTTTTGTTGCAGTGCTTGACAATGCGGTACACGCCGATTGCCGCGCCGATGGCGTCCACATCGGGGTTCGTGTGGCCCATGATGAAGACATTTTCCTTCGACTCCACGAGCTCCTTGAGAGCGTGGGCCTTAACGCGGGCACGCACTCTTGTATTCTTCTCGATGGACTCGCTCTTACCGCCGAAGTAGGTGATCATCTCGCCGTCGCGGACCACCGCCTGGTCGCCGCCTCGTCCGAGGGCAAGGTCCATGGCCGCGCGGGCGCTCTCGTATCCCTCCTCGTAGCTCTTGGCGTTGACGCCCAGACCGATACTGATGGTTAGGCCGACCTCACCCGGACCGCCGATATTGACGGAGCGGACATCGTACAGGATCGAGAATTTATCCTCCTGAAGCCAGGACAGATGCCGATTCTGGAAGATGAAGAAATATTTGTCCTTCTCAAGCTTGCGGATGACGGCGTCGATGCCGTGCATGTAGGTGGTGATCTTCCGGTCGATGAGAGCCGTGAGAAGCGACCGCTTCACTTCCTCGTAGCTGTCCAGCACCTCGTCGTAGTTATCGATGTACAGAAGGCCGAACACCAGCCGGCTGTCGTAGTTTTCCTGCCGAAGCGCCGTCAGCTCGGTCTCATCGTACAGAAATGCGGATACCGTTCTCGACAGCTTGACCCCCGCACCGCGGGAAATCCGCTTCAGCTGCGCGTCGAACTCCGGCGTCTCCTGGGACCGCATCACGATCTTATACATTTTCCCGTTGATCCGCGTGCGGTACGTCCGCTCCTCGGACTCGTGCTTGGGAAGCGTGTACGCTTTCACCTCCGGGAGCAGGTCACGGAAGTTCATTCCGATGCCCTTCTTTCCGCACACGATGGAAAATGTCTTGTTGCACCACAGAACCTCGCTCTCACCGTCAAGCACGGCGTAGGGGATGTCCATCTCCGTCAGGAGCTTGCTCTCCACGTCGTCGTAGCCGGCGGAAAATGCGATGTAATCCCGCAGGATACGCTTTCTCCGGACCAAAAGCATCAGCAGCGCCGCAATGAAATACAGCACCGTTGCAGTGATCCCGATCGTCGCAGCCTTCCGGCTCACAAACAAAAGCGCCACATCCGCGATCAGCCACCAGCCGGTGAGGATCAACGGCCACAGCAAATATGTGATCAATTTTCCGCTTGCACTCTTTTTCATAGTAGTCCTTTCGACTTTGTTTCCGTCAAGGCCTTTCCCTCCGGAGTCCCGGTGTCTCCGGCCGTGTCCCCCGAACGCGCCGCGGCGCATCCGCCTATTCAGAGTTATAGTACCACAAAAACGCCGCAATAGCAAATAAAAGAAACCGACACGAACGCGTTTCCGCATCCGGGCCGGTCTCCGTAGTTCTTTGTGATTGTACCGCAGATTACTCTACCGTGTAAGGCAGAAGTGCAATGTGGCGTGCTCTCTTCACGGAAGTGGTGAGAAGACGCTGATGCTTTGCGCAGGTACCGGTGATTCTTCTGGGAAGAATCTTTCCTCTCTCGGAGATGAATCTCGAGAGGGACTTTACATCTCTGTATACGGTGAACTCATCGTAAGGCTCCGTGCAGAAAGCGCAAACCTTCTTCTTTCTGCGGATGGGTCTCTTTCTCGGAGCTTCGCTGCGCTCGCCCTTGTCGGATTTATTAAAAGCCATGGTGTTACCTCCTGTTCGATTACGTCGGGCTGATCCCGACAGACTTGTCAGACCTTCCGGCCCGACTTAGGAAACCGCTTCTGCGGTCCTCTTATCAGATAAACGGCAAATCTTCCTCGATGCCGTCCTTGATGTCAACAAAACCGTTGCCTGCGCTCGCTGCATCCGGCTTCGGCTGGGACGAGGAACCGCCCGCCGACGCACCAGCTGCGTTCTTGCTCTCCGCAAACTCCTGATCGTCAACGATCACCTGCCAGGAATAGACCTTCTGTCCATCCTTGTTGGTGTAATTATCCTGCTGCATACGTCCGCTGATCAGGATCTTGGTGCCCTGGCGGAAATATTTGTCAGCAAATTCTGCGCTCTTACCGAACGCCGTGCAGTTAAAGAAATCTGCTTCCGGCTCACCCTCTCTGCGGAATCTGCGATCCACAGCAAGCGAGTAACGACAGATCTGTGTCGAACCGGAACTTCTCATCTCGGGGTCTCTGGTGAGACGGCCCATCAAAATTATCTTGTTCATTAAGGATTTCCTCCTTACTCCTCTTCACGACTAACGCAAAGATACCGAAGAACGTTGTCCATAATACGAACGCGATGCTCGATCTCGGCCGGAGCCGTGGTCTCTGCTTCGAATTGAATGAAGTAGTAGAAACCCTCGTTCATCTTCTGGATTTCATACGCCAGACGCTTCTTGCCGCCGTCGATCACTTCCGTAACGACGCCGCCGAATCTCTCAATGAGAGCCTTCGCCTTGCCAAGAACTTCTTCTCTGGCTTCGTCTTCGATTCTCGCATTCACAACTAACGCTAATTCGTACTTCTTCATAGTTGCGTGCACCTCCTTTTGGTCTCTGGCCCTTGCACGAGGCAAGAGCAAGGAAAAACGTGTAACATATCACGGATTTGCATTGTATCATAGCTCTCCGCGAATTGCAAGCGCTATTTTGCACAAATTCAGCCCCCCGAAATTGTACTAAACTGACGTCGTGGACGGAATTGTCCTGTTTTCTGTTCAGCCGCCGGGGACGGAATGTCCCACTCGGGGAACAAAACGGCGGAAGTGAGACGAATTGTCTCGCGAGCGAGCTTCGAATCGCTCGCTCCGACAATTGTTCACTCCCGCCCTGAGTTTTTATATTCCGTGGGGCTTTCCGCTCCCGCAGGCTTGGGTTCGGCAGGATGATTCCCTGCCGAAGTACCGGATTCCGCGATGCTTCAGGCTTGTGTATCCCGCGAATCTGCCTCAGCTGTGCCCGGCCGGGTATCCTGCTGCGGATCCACTGTGGCAAGGTCCGCTTCCGGAAGGACTTCCTCCGTCCGCTTCACCGCAAGGTCCGCGGGCTTGAGGGTCACGCCGTCCCGGGTGAGCTGGCGCAGATTTTTCTCCGCAAGTTTTCTTGGTATCATGATCATGCGGTCGCATTTTTTACACTGCAGCCGGAAATCCATCCCGACGCGGAGCACGAGCCACTCGTTGCCCCCGCAGGGATGTCCCTTTTTCATTCGCAACACGTCGCCGAGTCGTATATCCATTGTAATTACCGTTCCTTATCGTAAATGCAGATGGAAAACACCGCTTGTTTCCTCTTAACAAATGCCGGAAGCCGTACCCGCTCCCGCGTGGTAATCTTACCACAGATCCGGCTTGCTGTGCAAGCCCGCATTGACAAACCCGTGCTGTTCGATTACAATTGTGGAGTCAGTTGAAAAGTCGGTTTTCAGACCCCGTCCCGACGGCCCGGAAACGCCGGCTGCGCAAGCTGCGAAACCAAGACAAAACGCAAGATGACAGAAGGACAAAAGCCATGATTCGGACATTTTTCGTATTGTTATATATTTGTTTCGGCTCGCTCATCACGCTGCCGATGTGCATTTTCCTTTTGATCCTGCGGCTGATCTCGAAGAAAGCCGCATCGAAGATCGGACAGCCCTTCGCGTATGCGATGGCGTTTCTCCCGATTTTCGTGATCTCCGGCGGAAAGCTCAAGGTGGAGGGAAAGGAAAATATCCCGAAGGACACCGCGGTGCTCTTCGCGGGCAACCACCGCAGCATGTACGACATTCTCGCTGCGTATATGGCGATCCCGAAGTTTCACAGCACCGGTTTCATCTCGAAATATGAGATCCGCCACGTTCCGTTCTTAAGCTGGTGGATGCGTATCCTCAACTGCAAGTTCTTAAACCGCAAGGATCCGAAAGAGGGTCTTAAGACCATTCAGTCCGCCATCGCGGATGTCAAGGAAGGCTTCTCCATGTTCATCATGCCGGAGGGCACGAGAAACCGCGGCGAGGGTGTAATGCCCTTCAAGGCCGGCAGCCTCAAGATTTCCGAGCGCACCGGCTGCCCTGTGGTCCCGGTTGCCATGATCGGCACCGACGATCTTTTGGAAAAGCACTATCCGAAGATCCGCGCTTCCCGCGTCACCGTCATCATCGGCGAGCCGATCCCGACGGAGGGACTGTCCCGCGAGGAGAAGGTCGAGCTTCCGAACGTCGTCCGCGCGCGCATTGTGGAAATGCTGGCGGCACACGGCGTGGAATGCCCGGAGCCGAAAGCGGAAGGCTGATACCGGGAAGCTCCCGGAGCGGACGCAGACGGCTGCCCCGGAAAGAAACTTCCGACGGGGACACAATTCCGTTGATTTCCCCTTGCTTCCGTGATACAATGGTCACGCTGTGTGGGCAAGACATCACAATCCCGCCGTAGAAAGTGCGGCAGCAAATATACAGAAAGCAGGTACCGAAATGATTCCTACGATTTACCTTCCTCTACTGTCACTGAAGTGGCTGTGGATTACCCTGGCGATCATCGCCGCTGTTATCATTATTCTGTTCATCGTTCTCTCCATCGTCGGCCGCAAGCTGCAGGCGAAGAACGACGCCGCCATGGCGGAGATGAAAGCCGCTGCCAAGCCCGCTTCCATGCTGGTCATCGACAAGAAACGCCTGCCGATGAAGGACGCCGGTTTCCCTGCCATCGTTTTGGAGCAGACTCCGAAGTACGCCCGCCGTGCGAAGGTGCCGGTAGTCAAGGCGAAGATCGGTCCGCAGATCCTTTCGCTGATGTGCGATGAGAAGATCTTCGATCTGATCCCCGTCAAGAAGGAATGCAAGGCCATGATCAGCGGCATCTACATCATGGAAGTACGCGGTCTCCGCGGTAATCTCCAGAAGGATGAGGCTCCGAAGAAGCGCGGTCTTCTCGCAAGACTTCGCGGCAAATGATCCGAAACGCCGAACCAAAACAAACAGGAAACGCAAATCGCCGGCTCCAAACGGAACCGGCGGTTTTTTTATTCTTCTGCACTTGTCTCGATCAGCAGTTCATTTTCCGAAACGGGAACGTCGGAAATCCGGATCTCGTAGTTTAAGCGGATCCGCACTCCCGTCTCATCTGCCTCGGCCTCCACGGCGATCCCGTAAAAGTCGAGCTGTAAAACACCGTAGGGCGTAGCGTAGTTGCACTGGTTCAGCTCGCCCGGCACGATGATCATTTTGGACTGGATCGCGCCCGTCCGCTGGATCTCCGCAGTGTTGCCGCGGATGACGATGCGGTGGCGCGTGATCAGCTGCGGCGTCTCCTCGTCAACGCCCTCGTAGAAGATGTAGATGTCGCCGTCCTTGCAGTAGTACGACCCGCGGACCAGCGACTCGGTCACATCCTCGGTGTCCGAGCGGGCAATCCCGGTTATCTTCAAAAGAACATCCATGGCGTCACCGCTGCATCGCCAGCTCGATCAGCTTCGTGATCAACGGCGTCTTCTCGATCCCCTTGGCGCCCCAAAGCATCGGATACATGCTGATGGAGGTAAATCCGGGCATCGTGTTGATCTCATTGAAGACCACCTCGTTGGTGCCGTTCTCGAGGAAGAAGTCCACGCGGGCGAGTCCGAAGCCGTCCAGCGCACGGAAAATGCTTCGCGCGCACTCCCGGAACTCGTCCTCCTTGCCCTCGGGAAGCTCCGGAGAGATGTCCGTGCGGGAGTCCGCGTTGTTGTATTTCGCGTCATAGCTGTAGAACTCGTCTGCGGCAAGGATTTCACCGACGCCGCTGGCGTCCACCGTCACGCCGTCGCCCAGCACGGCGCACTCGATCTCGCGGCCCACAATGGTCTCCTCAACGAGGATCTTGCGGTCGTGATATGATGCCTCCTTGAGCGCGTACACAAGCTCCGTGCGGTTGTGGGCCTTGTTGACGCCCTTCGAGGAACCGGCGTTGGAGGGCTTGACGAACACCGGATACGGAAGTTGATCCTCCACCCGGGCTACGCACGCGTCCATATCCGCCAGCTCGTGGCCGAACACCGCAACATATTTCGCCTGGCGGATGCGGAGGGTATCCACCACGATCTTCGTGTAAAGCTTATCCATGGAAACCGCGGAGCACAGCACGCCGCAGCCCACGTACGGGATCCCCGCAAGCGTGAACAGACCCTGAACCGTTCCATCCTCGCCGTACAGGCCGTGAAGCACCGGGAAAATGACATCCACCGGCTTGAAGGTGACCTTGTCCCCGTCCACGATGAGAACGCCCTTGCGGCTCCGGTCCGGCGAGATGATCGCCGTGGTCTTTCCGTTCTTCCAGCTTCCGTTCTCCACTTCCTTTAAGGAATCCACGGCAAGCCAGCGCCCGTCCTTCGTGATCCCGATCAGGATCGCATCGTACCGCTCCGTATCCAAATTCCGGATGACCGTCGCGCCGGATACACAGGATACGTCGTGCTCCGATGACTGTCCGCCGAAAAGAATTGCAACTGTCTTCTTCATTCTGTCCTCCGATTCCGCCCGGTCACGGATCCCGCCGTTCCCGGACTCTCTCCTCGCGGAGGTTCAGCTCCGCGTATCACGCGTATTATACCACAGAATCCCGAGTATGCAAAAGGAAAACATCGAATAATCCATCTTTCCTGTGTTTCCTTGCCTTGCATTTTCCGCTTCATCAACTTATACTGTAAGAAACACAACGTCCTGTTTTCCAAGCGGATTTTCCGTTAGACACAGTCCGGCCGGACCCGTCCCCCGGACAGGAAGGAGTTCACGATGAAATCCACTACCGAATATGCTTATGCGAAGATCAATCTTGCGCTTGACGTCACCGGCGTCCGCGAGAACGGCTACCACGACGTAAGGATGATCATGCAGTCCGTCAACCTTCACGACACCCTGAAACTTTATAAGACGGAAAATGAGGGCATCACCCTTTCGGTCGGTACGGCTCCGCTGCCCGCCGGCCCCGGAAACCTGGTGTATGATGCTGCCGCTCTTCTGTTTGAGAAGTATTCCATCCAAGGCGGCGTGCGCATTGAACTTGACAAGACAATTCCCATGTCCGCAGGCCTTGCCGGCGGAAGCTCCGACGCAGCGGCGACGCTCCGGGGAGTAAACCGCCTCTTCGAGCTCGGTCTTTCCGACGATGAGCTTCGCCAACTCGGTGTGACCCTCGGCGCGGACATCCCCTACTGCATCTCCGGCGGAACCGCCATCGCCGAAGGGATCGGCGAGATCATCACCCCGATCCCCGCGATACCGAACTGCTGGCTTCTTCTGGTGAAGCCCCCGGCAGGCGTCTCCACGGGATTTGTGTACAAAAACCTGGATATGGACCACCTCGAGCACCCCGATGTGGACGGCATGATCGAAGCCATCCGCCGCGGCAGCTACGTCGGCATGGTTTCCAAGCTCGGCAACGTTTTGGAGACCGTCACCCTGGCCCACTGTCCGGAAATCGCGATCATCAAATCGCAGATGCAGTCCTTAGGCGCCGACGGCGTCATGATGAGCGGCTCCGGCCCCACGGTCTACGGTATCTTCCCCACGAGGGATGCGGCGGCCTTCGCCTACACCCACTTCCGGGTGGGCCCTTACGGCAGTGAGACCTATCTGGTGCAGCCGGTACAGCCGTAGCTTACTTTTACAACAAATCGCGCAATGATCGGAGAAACATTTTATGAAAACTTGGCCCGGTTGGGAACACGGTATCAACTTCGGAGGCTGGCTCTCGCAGTGCGAGCACACCATAAGCCACTATGACTCATTCATCCAGCCCGAGGATTTTCAAAAAGTGAAGGAATGGGGATTGGACCACGTCCGCATTCCGGTGGACTATGACCTCATTATGGACGAGGGCGGCATTTTCCGCGAGAACGGCTTCCGCTACCTCGATTTTGCAATCGGCGAGTGCCGCCGAAACGGCCTCAACATGATCTTGGACCTGCATCGCACCATCGGCTTCTCCTTTGACCCCGCGGTACACGAGAACGGGTTCTTTGAGAACGAGCAGCTGCAGGAATTCTTCTACCGCATCTGGGAGACCTTCGCGGAGCGCTACGGCGAGTTCGACGACTGCCTTGCCTTCGAGCTTCTGAACGAGGTCACGGATCAGGCATACTGCGACGCATGGAACCGCATCTCCCAGACCTGTATCGCCCGCATCCGCAGGATCGCCCCGACCATCACGATCCTGATCGGCGGCTACTGGAACAACAGCGTGGAGGCCGTCCGCGACATCGCACCGCCCGCGGATGCTCACATCGTGTACAACTTCCACTGCTATGAACCGCTTTTGTTCACCCATCAGGGTGCGTACTGGATCTCCTCCATGGACCACGACTTCCGCTGCCCGTTCAAGCAGACCTACGCGGAGTACGCGAAGGGGAGCGTGGCGCAGTTAGGGTCTGCATTTTCCGCATCCTTTGACCGCTTCGACCCGGACGCCGTCCCGGATGAAACCTACTTTGAGACGCTGTTCGCCGACGCCATCGCCGTGGCGGAGGAGCGGAACGTGCCGCTTTACTGCGGCGAGTACGGCGTCATCAACTTGGTGGACCCCGAGGAGACGCTTCTCTGGTACGAGGCCTTTCACAAGGCCATGAAGCGCCACGGCATCGGCTCCGCCGCATGGTCCTACCGCAAGATGGACTTCGGCATCGACGACGCCTTCATGGACGGGGCGCGGGACCGTCTGCTTGCGCTGATCCGGCACGAGTAGGCGAGACAATTCCGAATGAGACAACACAAAAACAGGGAGCGCTGACCATGCCGGCCGGCGCTCCCTTCTGTTTTCCTGATTTATCGTTTTGATCAGACGATGGTCCAGATGATGGTCACCGTGTCCGTGACCTCGATATCGTCGGGCTCGATGTCCATGTCGTAGGAGCCGCCTGCGTACTCTGCTTTGGCCGCATAGGCTCTCACCATCATATCGTTCATCGGGCGCACCTCGAAGTCAAGGGACACCATGGAGTAATCGATGTGCCGGATCTCCCCGAGCTTCACCCCAGAGGCTCCCGCAAGCACCGTGGCCTTCGTTCTGGCATCCGCAACTGCGGCGGCGATCAGGGCATTTTTCGACGCCTCGGGATCCTTCACCGTGTAACTCAGGCGGAACTCGGGATTGACCTCCGCGTGGGCGAGGGCGTACAAAATCCTTCCGAGGCGGTCATTGTCCGTCGGAAAATCCACCTTCATCACGTGGCGGAATTCATACCCCACAAAGCGCTCCTTCCACTCGTGATTTTTCGTCTGATAGCTCTCCGAGCGGCTCTGTACGCTGAAGCTTAAGGTCTTCAGATCCTCCCTTGCGAAGTCCTGTCCCGCAAGTACTCCCGCAAGACTCTCCGTGTCCTCCGAGGAGTGCTTAAGGGACTCCGCATAGTCCTTGTAGCATCCCGTGAGGGTGATGGTGATGCGTGTGACATCCGGCTTAAGCCGAAGCATTCCCTTGCCGGTCACCCGAATGGTTGACGGTCTTTCCATAGTCCCCTCCCTTACTTGAGATCACTGTAATAATTCTCCATCGTAACAAGCATTACATCCAGCGCATTATCGCCGTCGTGCACGATCGCGCGGTCGCGGGAACCGCCGTCCTTCTCGAAGGAACAGTCGACGATACCGTATGTCACCTCCTCATCGTCATTCAGATAGATGAGCAGGAAATTCTTCCTGTCGGGATAGGTGACGGTGATATTGTATACCCGCTGTGTGCTTTGGTAGTTGTTCTTGTCCTCCGGCCAGAAATCGACATAGAAGCGATCGCCCGATTCCTTGTCATAGAAAATAACATAGGCGTTGGACTCCACTTCATCCGCTTCCTTGTCTCCGAGTCCTTCGAATTCCACGTCCTTGTCCTTAAGGTAGGCTGCAACGTCCTCCCAGGACATGACGCCCAGGGCGTCGACAAGATCACGGAAAATCTCTCCGTACCGCTCGGAGCGGTGGTATACCCATCCGTCCTGGCTGCCGATCTCACCCTCCGGGTACCTCGGTTTCATCTCGTAATCGCCGTAGGCTCCCACCATGTCCGCAACAAACCGGTCCGGATAAAACTCGATCCCGTATCCGACGCAAATCTCTCCCGCTGCATATGCGGCAAGATATCCGGTGTTGAACCAGACCTCCAATCCCTCGTCGGCTGCCACCCAGCCGAACTCGTTGTTCGCGATTCCCTCGCGGACCTTTGTCTGCCAGTCGGAGTTGAAGCCGTACTCCTCGGCAAGAGGTGTAAGGAGTTTAACAATATCCTCCGTGAAGGCCTTCATATCCGTGATGAGATCCGTGATATCCAGCAGCTCTCCGGAGTCTGTGTCGTAATTATATCCCCTGCGGGACCAAGTGCCGTGTGCTCCGCCGAGATACATGTCGGTGGTTCTGGTGTAAGCAAACACCTTCGAATCGTTCCGGTACATCGTGATCTCACTGGTCATCCACCACTGCGTGCTGAAGGTCTCCGTCATCTCCTCGAAGGTCTCCGCTACGGACTTGCGGACCTTGTCGTTGTTTTTGTAGGTCTCCAGATTTTCCGCACGGATGGCCGCCGCAAGTTTGTCAAGGCCTCCCTCCGTGAGGTACAGATAATCAAGGCCGCAGCGAAACGCGGGACCTTCTCCGGTGTACTTCTCCGAATAGCGTTCGCACCCGCTGCCTCTGGCGATGACATACGGAGGTCCCTCCACCACGTCCGGCACCGGCATGGTCTGCGCGGGCGTCGGTGTGTTTGTCGGTGCGGGCTCCTGCGTGGGTGTCGGCTCATCCGTGGGTGTCGGCTCCTGTGTCGGCGTCGGCTCGTCGGTGGGTACCGGTGTCGGCTCATCCGTCGGAGCCGGCGTTACCTCTCCGGTGGGTTCCCCTGTAGGCTCCGTCGTCGGCGTAACCTCATCCCCCGCCTTGGGCGTCACCGTCGTCCTTCCCTCCCGGTCCTCGGTGTCCCCGTCCTTTCCCTCACAGGCGGTCAGGCAAAGGACCAGCACAAGACTCAGTACAATGCTAAGCAACCGTTTCTTCATCGTTCTTCCCCGATGTATCTTTCGATACACCTCTCCTTTTTCCTCTGTATACGAACTGTATTTCGTATCATAGAACAATTATTGTTCCGTGTCAACTTCCGCAGCATGGCCGTCAGTTTCCGCAGCATGGTTGTCAGCTTCCCCGGTGCGGTCGCGCCACAGCATGTAGCGCCATTTTGCGATGGCGGTCCCGATGATGATCACGTACCCGATCCAGCTGTACACATCCGGCAGCTGGGAGAGGAAAATCCACCCGAGGATCGCCGCGAAGATGACCTGGGAGTAGTCGAACACGGAAATCTCCTTGGCTGCCGCCTTCGTGTACGCCTTCGTGATGCACAGCTGGCCTCCGCTGGCGGAGAGGCCTGTCAGCAGCAGGAACAGGAGCTGCTGCCCGCTCATGGGGTGGTAGTCAAAGATCAGTGCAGGTGCCGTCACCAGACAGGAGAACAGCGAGAACCACAGTACGATCACCGGACCGCGCTCCCCGCGCTTTCCGAGGTACCGGATGAAGGTGTACCCAAGCCCCGCCGCCAGTCCTCCGGCAACGCCCACAAGCCCGTGCAGGGATGTGACTCCCGCGGTGGGCTTTACGACAAATGCGGCGCCCACCAGGGCAAGCACCACCGAAAGCCACTCCACGGCGTTGGCTTTCTCTTTTAAGATGATGTACGACACCGCAATGGCAAAAAACGGCGAGAGCTTGTTGAGCATGCTCGCGTCCGCGATGTTCAGATGATCCGCCGCGTAGAAATTGCAGAGGATCCCGCAGGTTCCGAAGAAGCTGCGGGCCAAAAGTCCCGGGACGCTTCCCTTCTGAATGCGGAACCCCTGGTTGCTCCGAAGAAGCAGCACAAAAGCCACAAACACCGCGACGACATTGCGGAAGAACGCTTTCTGGATGGTGGGAAGGTCCCCTGATTTGCGGACAAAAAACGTCATCAGGGCAAAGCAGAAACCTGCCCCGATGATGAAGAGGATCCCTTGTTTTTTGTTTCTGTCCATATCAGGCTTTCCCCTGCTTTCCCACGACTGCATCATAGAGATCCAGGCCGAAGCTGGTGAGCTCCGGCTCGCTCCGGATCATGTGGAACGTCCTCGTGCCGTCCGCCAGACGCTCCGCGGAGAAGAATTCCACCGGCGAATCCGGCGCGTCCTTCGTCTCCTCGTAGACGCGCTTCGCAAAGGACAGGAGATGCGTGACCGTGAGGATCCGTACCCCCGCCTCCGACAGGGCGCGGATGATATCGTACGCTATGACCGAACCGTCCTTCTCCGTGGTGGTCGCAAAGGACTCGTTGAGGATCACCAGCGACCCGTCGCCGATGTGCTCCACGATCCCGTTCATGCGCTGCAGCTCCTCGTCGAGACGCCCGCTGTTCATGGCACTGTCCTCTCGCCTCGTAAAATGCACAAAGATCCGCGGGAAAATCCCGCTCTCAAACGCCTTCGCCGCCACCGGCAGACCGGACTGCAGCATCAGCTGGGCAAGGGAGACGCTGCGGAGGAAGGTGGATTTGCCGCCCTGGTTCGCGCCGGTGACGATCAGTACGTCCTTGCCGCGCAGCTCGCAGGTATTGCCGATGACATCCACTCGCTGCGCCAGCGCCATGGACAGTTCCTTGAGGTCCGTGAATGAAAGATCTCTCCGGTCACATACCTTCGGGAGGCACCATCCCAGTTTGAGCCGCTCCATGTGCTCCGTCAGCTGGACCGTGCCGAGGTAAAACGCCGACTGCAGGCGCAGCTGGTCAAAGAACGTCTGGAAGCCGTCCATCCATCCCTTCTGACGCTTCATGAGGTAGCTCACAACGGCGAGATGAAGCTTCTGTGTATCCTCCCGAAGCCTCCCGTCCTCCGTGGTGGAAACGCCGTCCTTCGTCATGGCACTCATAAACTTCCGAAGCTTGTCTCCCGCGCTGCCGGGCCGGATGTATTTTACGTCCTCCGATCCGACGGCGAGAAGCTTTACCGAGCTGAACTTGAGACCGTCCTCCAGGCCGCATTCAAACACGATCCGCGGTTTCACCACGGTGTTCTGCACCTCTTCCTTTTTGGTGTCGAGCCCTGCCATGTAGAAGGAGGTGTCCTCCAAAACCTTGCGGACGTCCTTTTCCAATTCCTCGGAAAATGCTTCGAAGAACTCCTTTCGGAACGCCTGAAGCCCCCGGGAAGTAAGATTTTCCTGTTTTTTCAAAAGGGCACGGATCTCGGAGAGCGAATCCGTGAAGAGCCGAAGCACACGGATCTCCGTCGTGAGACGCATCACGGGATTTCCCTGCCGGATGCGGTCACGGACGCCTCTGCCGAGCTCGTTCCACTTTGTGACCGTCTCCGTACTTATGCGGTACAGCTCGCGGGCGAATTTCGGCGCTGCCAGAAAGTCCTTCGCAACCTCCTGCCGGAACGCGATCTCCTCCGCGGTCAACAGCGGCGTCATCATCACGTTTCGGAAGGTTTCCGAGACAAAAAGGTCAGCCGCCTCCACCTGCTTGAGTTCCCCGTTTTCGTAGGTGAGCTCCTTCGAGGCGGCGGAGAACAGGACCGGCAGGCCCAGGTCCTGAATGATGCTTTTGGTATCGTAGTAGGGCTCATTTTCCGCCCTCTCACGGTTTTCATACAACAGGCAGACTTTCATAAGCGCTCCTTCAGCTGCTCATACGTCAGCCGGTATTTGTTCACCTGGTTCGCGGCGCAGGCGGTATCCTCCGCGCTGCCCCTGCGGATCTCAAAGGTCTGGACGCCGTGCTCATCCAGCATGGCGCGAAGGCTCACAATGCCCTCCGACTCATCCGCAAGCTCCGTGAGGTGCGTCACGTAGATGCCCTTGCAGCCAAGGGAAAGGAAATGGGCAAGGACCCGCTTACCCATGATCTGCGCATCGTAATTCGCGGCGGTGGTAAACAGCTCGTTGATGACCACGAAGGACCCTTTCCGCCAGTCCTCCATCATCGGCTGAAGCCGCACCAGCTCCTCCATGAGCTTTCCCCGGCCGGTCTCCACGCTCTCCTCCACCGAAAAATGTGTCTGGATCCCGGCGAAGAAGGGCACATTGGCGGACTTCGCCGGCACGTCGAGGCCCATCATGGCAAAGAACACCAGCTGCCCGAGGCTTCTGGCAAATGTTGTCTTGCCGCCCTGGTTCGGGCCGGTGAGCACGAAGAACCGCTCCCCTTCGCCGTAGTAAAAATCGTTGGAGATCACGGGGCGCCCCTCCGGGTACGACATAAGGGCGAGGGCCACATCGTACAGCCCCCTCGCTTCCATGGGCTTCCCCTCATCCGCGGTGGGCGTTGCGAAGGCAAAGCCTGCCCGCTCCATCTCCATCCGGAAGCCGCGGAAGGCAAGGTAGAACGGGATCTCCCGCTCAAACCGCGCCAGCACGGGGCGCTCGTATTCCGTCTCATGGTCCGCTGCCACCTGAAGCGCGCGGAAAAACTCCGGTTTCTTGCTTTTCAACATCTCAAGGCACGCGGCCTCAAGCTCCGTGAGGGTCGAATCCGTCACAAACGGATTCGGCATCCCGGCGCCTGCTCCGCCGTCAAACCGCGCCAGCCACTCCTCGTAGGAGGCTTCCCCCTCCGCAGCCGTTTGTCCGTCTACGGGCTCCACGGATACGCGGTCCTTCTCGTAGGTCACAACGAAGCGGATCCCGTGGATCTCGGAGAGAAGCTCCTCCGTCTCCTTCTTCATTTGCCGAAAACCGCCGTCCGTGAGGATCTCCGTAAGGCTGCGCAAAAACTCCTTCATGCCGTCCGACACAAGCTCTACCCGTGAAAGGGCTTCGGCCAGCTCCTCATAGGCGCTGCAATAAGCGCCGGCTTCCCGGAGCTTCCAGACTGCCCTCTGCAAGCGGTTCGAAGTTTTCTCCTTCTCCTCCCGCATCTCCCGGACATGGGCGAGTCTCTCCATCAGCGTCAGCAGGGCCCGGTATACCGGCTCCTTGTTGACATCCGCGTTCACCCCGCGCCGGAACGCAGTCTCCTCGGGGGTTTTGGGCAGGAACATGTACAGCTTTCGGACCGCCTTTCCCCACGGCATCGTCATCTTGTCGATCACCGGAAACAGATTCAGATCCAGATAGAACGCCTCGTTCTCGATCTCCTTCGCGGCAAAATCCTGCCGGTAGAGATTCAGGACGCTGAACTCCCTCGAGGCATCCATAGCACCTAAATACTCAGGCGCCGGATCCGCAAGTTCAACCGCAGTAATCGGGGTTTCCGTTTTCTTTTCAGTCAGTTTCATTTATGCTAAACCCTTCTGCCCTGTCGCCGTTTGGGCGGCGGGTATTCATGAACAATTACCCGTATTTTACCACATCCGAAGGTTGCTGAAAACCGAAATCTCAATCCAGCTCTCCATACTGCTCCAACAGGTTATACACACCGTCCTCGGAGAGCACGCCGCGCTTCATCCCGGCAGGGAATTTGCCCTCCTCATCGGCCTCGAAATCCGCTTTCCATAAGGGATTTTCGTAATATGACTCCAACTTGTCGATTAACGACTGAAGCTCCTGCCGCAGTTTCTTTGCGGCACGCGTTGTCTTCGCTTCGATATTCTCGGCTTCCTTCATAAGAGCAGTTGCCCTGTCAAAAACGCTCTCCATCTCCCGGACTCGCAGCTCCCGAAGCGTTCCGCAGATCTCTTCCTCAACGTCGCCGAGCGCCCTGATCCGCGCGACGGTATTGCGCACTTCCCACTCGCCGAGCTGCCGCTCGTCCCCGCCGCTTCCTTCCAAACCGAGGGCGCGGCGGATGTTGTATTCAAGCCACTCGACCCACGTGTACGCAATCCCGTACAGCGTGTCGTACGCAAGAAAACCGTTGTCATATGCGCTCCGGTATCCCTCGTAAAATGCCTCCAGATTCTCCCTCCGGTACGCTCCGTTCACCATGCCGGCCCACTGCAGCGCAAGGTCGACAAACACCCCCGCCGGGTTGCCGTACGCAAGGCACTCCAAATCGATGACAAAGGGCTTTCCCCGGAACCACATCACATTTTTCGGGTCCATATCATCGTCGCAGATGCTCACGATCGAAGGAAGCGCCTCCCGAGCCTCGTTGAGCCGCTTCTGCGCATTTTCAAGCAACTTCGTATTCTCCGCTAGAAGTTCCGCCACCGGGCTTCCCGCCTCCCGAGCCATCCGCGCATATTTCGCAAAATCAATCCCGCTCAGCTCCGGCGCTTCCGGCTCCGCGGTTTTCGAGTCGATGGCGTGAATCTTTCCGAGAAGCTCTCCCGCCTTTCGGCACTGCTCTGCTGTCACCGTGCCCGCGTCGGTGATCCGACCCTTCTGCCAGCGGAAAATGTAGAAAAACTCCCCGTCGAGCTCCTGCATTTTCCGACCCTTAATGGTCATCGCCGCCACCATGGGAATGCGGGCTTCCTCGAGCCGCTCCTCCAGCGCCTCCGCCGTCGCGTAGTTCTCCCTCGCAGCCGGGCGCTTCATGATCTCCGGGTTTAGGCACTTCACGGCGTAGGTGCCGCTTTCCGTGCGCACCTTGAACATACGGTGCATTAATCCGCCGGTCACGGGCGTGATCTCCGCCGTGAACTCGCCGAGCCCGCAGTGCTTCATCAGTTTGTGTATCTTGTCGTTCATTGTTCCATCCTCGTTCTGCTGTTACTTTTTTCTTGCTGCCCATATCCCCCACAGCACAGCTTTCGAGGCTCAGTTTACCACAAAACCTCCGGTTTTTACAGTCGGACCGACAACAAACGAAACATATTGTTCAAACGATGCCGCCGGGGGTATAATAGGAGAAATATGACTGTTCTGTTACGAAAATCATCGACAAATGTTATCGAAATGACACATCAGGGTGATACGATACGCACAAAGAGCAAAGGAGCGGTTCGGAACATGAGGATATTGCTGATTGAGGATGACCTTCAGATCTGTGAAGTGACCAAACGATACTTTGAAAGCAAGGGAGCGGAGATTGTCGTTGTAAGCAACGGCGCGGACGCTCTTGCCGTGGTCGATGGCGGACTGGAAGGGTATTCCCTGGTGCTTCTTGATATTATGCTTCCCGGGGCGGATGGATTTTCCGTATGCCGGAGCATACGACGCCGCAGTGATATCCCGGTGATCTTCCTGACTGCCAGAGGTCTTGAGGAGGATATTCTTCACGGCTATGAGCTCGGCTGTGACGACTATATCGTAAAGCCCTTTCTCCTTTCGGCTCTTTACGCCAAATGCTCGGCCATGATCAAGCGCAGCGAGGGAATCTCGGACAGCGTGATATCATGCGGAGCCATCACTTTGGATACCTATAAACTGGTCTGCTGCGTCGACGGAGCGGAGGTGGAACTGACACCGAAGGAATTTGCCGTTCTCAGCTATCTCATGAAACACCAGGGGTGGGTCGTGAGCCGGGATATGCTTCTGAACAGTGCGTGGGAACAGGATTTCTTCGGCGTGGACCGTGTTGTGGACAACACCGTGAAGCGTCTGCGAAAGAAGCTGGGGGACGCCGGCAGTCAGATCCATACCGTCATCGGGAGAGGTTACCGGCTGACGGAGTCATAAGGAGAACAAACAATGATACGGAAAATAATAAAAAGAAGACGGAGGACTGCCCTGCGGACGCTGATCGTGTCCTTTGCGGTCGCAACGGCGCTGTGCGCGGCATTTGCCTTCGGATTCCGGTATTACAGGATCAGGATTATGGAAAATCGCTGCCTGGAAGCGTTGGACTATACGGAAAGCAGCGTGCGGAGCCTGCTCGCACCGGAGCGGAACCCGCAATATAAGTTTTCACCGGTTGATCTTCGATGCATACTTACCAGATATGCACAATTCCGGATAAGGTTGCCGCTGTTTGATGAAAAAAACAGCGAACCGTCGTTAACAAATGATGAGGATGGATGTCATGCCTTTGCGTTCGCGTGGGACAAGGATGGTAATCCGGTCGTTTTGAGCCGATGCACTTTGCAGGCGTATTTCAAGTTCGGTGACGATGCGTCGGAGGGAGGAAACTTTATCTGCGAGGAATCGGATACCATCCCGGGGCTTAAGCGGCTGTTCGATGATTACAGGGAACTCATGGGAAGAACGCCCGGGAAGGATTCGGTCTATTATACTGAACTCACGATGGAGAGCGCCTACATAAACCGTGAGGAGAGCACGTTTGTTCCGGGCAGGGGAACAATGTATCTGAAGGATATGGATGCCGTGACAAACGACCCTTTTGAGGCTGCTACGGCAGACACTGTACCGTTTGATATCACGGTAACCGATGAGAGCTATGAGTATGTTGAGTTCGATCCGAACGGATACCCCCGCGTGTACATCCTTTTTAATTTCTTCGGCGAGGATCCGGAACTGACGGAGAAGGTATACAGGGAAGATATCCCGGAGGACGGCCAGTATTATCTCACCGGCGGCAGCCGGGTCAGTACTGAGGGCGGGATCATCCGCGCACGCCGCGTATTCTACTTCTATTTCGATCAGGAACAGTATTGCGTCTGCCTGTACAATATCGTGGATTGTAATACCGCGGAGGTTGTAAAGTATGACCGGAAGATCGTCATTCCGATATGTCTTGCAGTGTATCTCCTGACAGCCCTGATCTGCTGGCGCAGGATCGTGATGGACAAGGCGAAATATGCCATGGAGGATTACCAGAGGGATCTGACCAACCATCTGGCCCATGACATCAAAACGCCGCTCATGGCCATCGGCGGTTATGCAGAAAATATCAAAGAGGTGGATCTGACCAAGGAGGAAACGGACCGTTACCTCGACGCAATCCTGGCGAATGTCGGTTTTACCGATTCCATCATCAACCGCACGCTGTACCTCAACACGATGGAGGAACGCGGCATCGGAAAGGCAGAGATGATCGCAGTCGATCCAATCGCAGCGGAGTCCCTGAAGAAGTATGAGCCTATGCTTGAACAGAAGGGGATCACATACTGTGTGGAAGGCAGCGCAACGATCAAGGCAGACCGGATTACCCTTGAGAGCATTGTCGAGAACCTCATTTCCAACGCCGTAAAATACACTCCGGAGAGCGGCGTTATCAGGGTTGATATGGACGACAGAAGGCTGGCAGTCACCAACACGGTGAAGGGAAAGGTCGATGTGGGGAGTCTAACGACGCCATTCGTGCGCGGGGAGGAAGCCCGGAGCAACCCGGACGGCACCGGACTGGGACTGTCCATCGCCGAGCATGCTGCGGCATTGAACGGATTTTCACTGAAACTCTCCAGTACAGAGGAAGAATTCCGGGCGGAGCTAAAGTTCCGATAAATAGAAAATTGTATTTAGCTGCAAAATCCATTCTTAAAGAAAGAGCGGCCCTGCTTTTTGAAGCAGGGCCGCTCTTGTTCATATTTGATCACTTGAAGTATGCAACGCCGCTCTCGAAGATCAGCTGGTTCTGCTCGCCGAAGATGTTCTTGGCGACGCCTTCACCGCGGCGCTCGCTGTGCGCCATCTTGCCGAGGACACGGCCGTCCGGAGAGGTGATACCCTCGATCGCCCAGTAGGAACCGTTCGGGTTGAACTGCTCCACCATGGTCGGGTTGCCGTTCTCATCGACGTACTGCGTCGCAATCTGGCCGTTGTCGTAGAGTTTCTTAAGCCACTCGTCGTTGGCGACGAAGCGGCCCTCACCGTGGCTGGCCGGAATGCTGTACACACCGCCGAGAGTTGCCTTCTGAAGCCAAGGGCTCTTGTTGGTAACAACCTTGGTGTACACGCTCTTGCTGATATGGCGGCCGATGTTGTTCATCGCAAGGGTCGGGCTGTCCGCGGTCTGCGGGCGGATCTCGCCGTACGGCACAAGGCCGAGCTTGATGAGGGCCTGGAAACCGTTGCAGATACCGAGAGCCAGACCGTCGCGCTCCTTGAGGAGACGGTTTACCGCGTCGCTGATGCGAGGGTTGCGGAAGGCGGTGGCGATAAATTTGCCGGAGCCGTCGGGCTCGTCACCTGCGGAAAATCCGCCGGGGAACATCAGGATCTGTGCATCATCGATGGCCTTCACAAAAGCTTCCACGGAATCCTGGATCGCGGACCCGGTCATGTTGCGGAATACAACCGTGTTGACCTCTGCGCCGGCGCGCTGCCATGCAAGCATGGAGTCGTACTCGCAGTTCGTGCCCGGGAATACGGGGATAAATACCTTCGGAACCGCTACTTTATTTTTCGCTACATAGATTGTCTTTGCGTCGAAGAGAGGCTTCGGAACCTCCGTGGGCTCAATGGCGTCAGCCACGTTCGAGCGGGTCGGGAACACCTGCTCCAGGGTTCCGGTGTATGCTGCCAGAGCGTCTGCAAGCGGAAGAACCATCGCGTCGGCCTGACCGCACTCTGCCTTCTTCTCATCCTCACAGCAGGCACTGCCCATTTTCCATACGATGTTGCCGTCGCCGGTCACCTTGCCGACCTTGCGGTAGGAAATGCCTGCCGCATCGAGCATCGCAAGCTTGTCCTCGGAGATTTCGGCTAAGATGCTGCCGTATGCCGGAGCCATGGCCTCCTCGTAGGAAACCTTGCCACAGAGCTTGAAACCGAGACCGTTACCGAAGGCCATCTTGCTCATCGCCTCCGCGATACCGTTCTTGCCGAGGGCGTACATCGAAAGGAATGCGCCCTTGCCCGCGAGCTCGTGGATCGTATCGTACATCGCCATGGCCTTGTCGTAATCCGGAAGGTCATAAGCGTCCTTAGCCATATCAAAGACAACCACGCGGCTGCCGGCCTTCTTGAACTCGTCGGTCACAACATCCGAGAGCTTCGCAATGTCCACAGCGAAGGAAACGAGGGTCGGAGGAACGTCGATCTCATTGAAGGAGCCGGACATGGAGTCCTTGCCGCCGATGGAAGGAAGACCGAGTTTCGTCTGCGCATCGTATGCACCGAGCAGTGCCGCCAGAGGCTCACCCCAGCGCTTCGGGTCGTTGCCGAGTCTGCGGAAATACTCCTGGAAGGTGAAGCGGATCTTGCGGAAATCGCCGCCGGCCGCCACGATCTTCGCTACGGAGCTGATCACCGCGTATGCGGAACCGTGGAACGGGCTCCAGGACGAGAGGTACGGATCGAAGCCGTAGCTCATCATCGTCACCGTGTCGCTGGTGCCCTCGAGCACCGGAAGCTTCGCGATCATGGTCTGGGTAGGAGTTGCCTGGTAAACGCCGCCGTAAGGCATGGTCACCGTCGCAGCGCCGATGGAGGAGTCGAACATCTCCACAAGGCCCTTCTTGGAGCAGACATTGAGGTCGGCAAGCATCGAGAGCCATGCTGCCTTGCGGCCCTCCGCCGTATTCGAAGCAGTGCCGTAACCGCCGATCTTGTCGGTGGCGTGAGCCGTATACTTACTGTCGTTCGTAAAATAGGAATCCTTCTTCGACGGTACCGTAACCTCAGCCGTGGTCTCCTGATGAGCGCCGTTGGTGTCGAGGAACGCGCGGGAGATGTTGACGATCTCCTTGCCTCTCCACACGAGCACGAGTCTGGGCTCTGCGGTAACCTCCGCAACCGTCACGGCCTCGAGATTCTCCTCGTCGGCAAATGCAAGCATCGCCGGTACATCCTTAGGATCCACAACGATCGCCATACGCTCCTGGGACTCGGAGATGGCAAGCTCGGTGCCGTCAAGACCGGCGTACTTCTTCGGAACCTTGTCGAGGTCGACGCGAAGGCCGGGAGCCAGCTCGCCGATCGCCACGGAAACGCCGCCCGCACCGAAGTCGTTGCACTTCTTGATGAGGCTGCTGACCTCGGGACGACGGAACAGTCTCTGGAGCTTTCTTTCGGTAGGGGCGTTACCCTTCTGAACCTCGGCACCGCAGGTGTGGATGGACTCGGTGGTATGCTTCTTGGAAGATCCCGTAGCGCCGCCGCAGCCGTCGCGGCCGGTGCGTCCGCCCATCAGAATGATGACGTCGCCGGGATCACTGTTTTCTCTTTTCACATTTGCACGGGGAGCAGCGCCCATAACCGCACCGATCTCCATACGCTTTGCAACATAGTTCGGATGATAGATCTCATCCACAAGGCCCGTGGCAAGACCGATCTGGTTTCCGTAGGAGCTGTATCCCTTGGCAGCGCCGGTGGTGAGCTTTCTCTGGGGAAGCTTGCCCGGCAGGGTAGCCTTCAGGGAGGCGGTCGGATCCGCCGCACCGGTCACACGCATCGCCTGATACACATAGCCGCGGCCCGAGAGCGGATCGCGGATCGCACCGCCGAGGCAGGTGGCAGCGCCACCGAAAGGCTCGATCTCGGTGGGATGGTTGTGAGTCTCGTTCTTGAAGAACACGAGCCACTCTTCCGTCTCGGTCTTTCCGTCCTTCGTAATCTCAACCGGCACCACCACGGAGCAGGCGTTGATCTCGTCGGAAACCTCCATGTCCTCCAGCTTGCCCTCGGCGCGGAGCTTCTTCATGGCAAGGAGGGCAACGTCCATAAGGCAGATGAATTTGTCGTCGCGGCCCTTGTAGAGAACCTCGCGCTCCGCCTTGTAGGATTCAAATGCGGCCTTGATGGGCTCGCTGTAATCGCCGTCGTCGATGGTCACGTTCGTGAGCTCGGTCTGGAACGTGGTGTGGCGGCAGTGATCCGACCAGTAGGTATCCAAAACGCGGATCTCCGTCACGGACGGATCGCGCTTCTCTTCGTTTTTGAAATAGTCCTGAATGAACAGGAAATCGCGGAATGTCATGGCAAGGCTCAGGGAATCGTACAGTTCCTTGAGCGTGCTCTCATCCATCTCGCGAAAGCCCTCGAAGATCTTCACATCCTCGGGAACCGCAAAATTCTGCACGAGGGTCTCGGGCTTCGTCTCGTCGGTCTCTCTCGAGTCAACGGGGTTGATGCAGTACGCACGGATCCCCGCGAACTCCTCCTCGGTCATCTCGCCAGTGAGCACGTAGGTCGTGGCGCTCCGGATGATCGGCTCCTCCGCGTCGTTGAGAAGCTTCACGCACTGCTCTGCGGAGTCGGCTCTCTGGTCGAACTGTCCGGGCAGGTACTCTACCGAGAACACGTGGTCCGTCGCCGCTGCCGGCAGCACCTCCTCGTAGACATCGTCGATGGGCGGCTCGGAAAATACGGTGCCCAACGCCTTCTTATATGTCTCCTCGCTGATATTTTCCACATCGTAGCGCACGAACACGCGCACGTTCGTGATCGTCTTCAGGCCGAGATACTCCTTGATCTCTCCCGCAAGCTCCTTTGCACGCACTGCAAAAGGCGCCTTCTTCTCCACATAGATTCTTCTGACAAGACCCATTTTCCGCCTCCATGTTACTGTGATTTCCGGCTGTATCCTCCCCGAGGGTACAGTCCGCTTGCTTAAATGCATTGTATCACTGCAAAAAACATAATAAAAATGAATATCCATCATCCACTTTATAAGCAGTGCTTATTGTTTTCCCGCGCATCCTGTGGTATACTTGTAATACTCATAAATTCGATGAATCCCGGAGGCGGTTTCATGATTCGACAATTGCTGGAAACCACGGCACATACCCATAGTCACCTGTGGGAGTTTCTCTATTACGCTTCGTGCGGCGGGTTTTCCCTTCTCTTTCTGCTGGTGTTCCGCAACAAGATGCCGCAGGATCAGGGACGCGCATTCGCCGTAAACGGCGAGAAATCCAAAGGTAAGGCAAGGGGCGTCGGGATCCTGTTCATTCTCGCCTTCGTGATCGCAACCTTTTTGTTTGTACAGATCGATTGGGAAGCGGCCATTCTGCTGGTTTTGATCCTCGCTTCCATGCTCACCGGTTTTCTGGATGACGCCGGCTCCACCCCCTGGGGCGGACTGAAGAAAGGTCTTCTCGATCTCGCCATCTCCGTGGGCGCCGGTTTTACCGCATGGTACTTTTACGGAAGCGAGCTGCGGCTTCACTCCCTTTTCGCAGCATTTAACGAAAAATGCATCACGCTTCCCGTGTGGTTGTACATCATTCTGGCGGCGGCCCTTGTCTGGGCTTCCATCAATGTGGTGAACTGCACGGACGGTGTGGACGGGCTGTGTACCACGCTCTCCATCCTGGCGCTGACCGGATTTGCCGTATGCGGCGGATTGTCGTTCTGCAGCGCCTCCACGGAAGAACTTGCCATCGGTATGATCTGCGTGCTTCTTCCGTACCTGTGGTTCAACGCCTCGCCGAGCTCCATGCTGATGGGAGACGCCGGTTCCAGAGCCCTCGGGCTGTTTCTGGCCATGATCGCGCTGCGAAGCGGCTATGTGCTTTTGTACATCCCGTTCTGCCTTATCTTCCTTCTCGACGGCGGTCTCGGACTTCTCAAGCTTGCCCTGCTCCGCTCCGTGAAGATCCATATTTTGAAAAATACGCGCACCCCGCTGCACGACCACGCCCGTAAGAACAAGGGCTGGTCCGACACGCAGACGGTTTTGCGCTTTGCGATCATTCAGGCATTGATCCTCATCGTGACGGTGACCGCCCTGTGGTCCTGCAAATAAAGGAATTCCCGGCAAAGGATAACCTATGGATATCAGTTACGAATTGTACAAGGTATTTTACTACGTTGCCACCTCGCGGAGCTTCTCCGAGGCCGGTACGAAGCTGTTCATCTCGCAGTCTGCGGTGAGCCAGTCCATCCGGTCCTTAGAGCGGCGGCTCGGGCAGACCCTCTTCGTGCGCAAGACCAAAAAGGTCACTCTAACGAAGGAAGGCGAGATGCTCTTCAAGCACATCGAGCCGGCGATCCTTCTGATCCTCCGGGGCGAGCAGCAGGTGTTAAACTCCGGCAGGCTCTCCTCGCAGCTGCGCATCGGCGCCAGCGACACGATCTGCCGTTACGTCCTTGTGCCGTACTTTAAAAAGCTCCATGAACAGCTCCCGGATGTCCACATCAATATCATCAACGGAACCTCTCCGCAGTGTGCGCGGATGCTGGACGCCGGCGACGTGGACCTGATCATCACGAACTCGCCCAACGCCGCGTTAGGCGGTGACAAGAAGGTCATCAACGTAAAGACCTTCCACGACGTCTTCGTCGGCAATCCGGATTCCTTCCCGGCAGCGTTCCGGGAAGCGTCGGGGAAGCGGATCCCGCTGTCCCTCGCGGAGCTTCTGCATTTTCCGCTGATGATGTTGAGCAAGCGCTCCGCTACCAGCGAGTTTTTGCACGAGCAGTTCCAACAGCACTCCTTAGACCTCGCGCCCTCGATCGAGCTGAACAGTAACGACCTCCTGCTTGACCTTGCGCGCATCGGCCTCGGGATCGCCTGCGTTCCGGACTACTGCCGGGTAGACTCCGCGGAACTGCAGGAACTGCTTCTCGCCGAGCCTCTGCCGGCCCGCCAGCTTCTGCTCGCCTACGACGAGAAGCGGCCCCTCGCACCCGCCGCAGAAGCGCTCAAGACAATGCTGACCGAGGGCTGAATTACAGCCGTCTGCAAACCATGAACTTTCGCCGGGTCCCCGGCATCGAGATATAGTTTATTACACGACCAGGAGGTATCCCTATGAGCAAACCGTTAACCGCGCTCAAGAACAACATTCAGAAAGTCATCATCGGCAAGGACGATGTCATCGACGAGCTTTTCGCAGCCCTTTTGGTGGGCGGCCACGTTCTCATCGAGGATGTTCCCGGCACCGGCAAGACGACGCTGGCGAAAGCTCTTGCAGCTTCGATTTCCGGCGCGTTTGCCCGTATCCAGTTCACGCCGGACCTGCTGCCTTCCGACATTACGGGTATCAACTACTTCAACCGCAAGAAGGACGACTTCGTGCTCCGCTACGGCCCGGTGTTCACCAACATCCTGCTGGCCGACGAGCTGAACCGTGCGACGCCTCGTACGCAGTCCGCGCTCCTCGAGTGTATGGAGGAGAAACAGGTCACCATCGACGGCGTCACCTACTCGCTGGCTGCACCGTTCTTCGTAATCGCGACGGAAAATCCCATTGAGACCGCCGGTACGTTCCCGCTTCCCGAAGCTCAGCTGGACCGTTTCCTGATGCGTCTTCCCATGGGTTACCCGACGCAGGAAGAGGAGATGAACATCCTTAACCGCTTCAAGACCGACAACCCGCTCGACACCCTCCAGCCGGTTTACACCCAGGAGGATATCGTGGCGATGCAGCAGGCCTACATCAAGGTGACCATTCACCCGATCCTCCAGAAGTACATTCTCGACATCGTTGCCGCGACCAGAAGCAACCCGAAGGTTCCCATCGGCGCTTCTCCTCGTGCATCCCTTGCCCTGCAGAATGTTGCCAAGGCTTACGCCTTTATTCAGGGCCGCAGCTACGTAACCCCGGAGGACATCGTCCATTTGGCCTGCCCGGTTCTGGCACACCGCCTGTGCATCGGCCGTGGAGCTTCCCACAGCGCTTCCCAGACCCTGCCGATCATGAAGGACATCCTTGCTAAGGTTCCGGTTCCCACCGAGAGCTGGAACTGATCGCCCGGCGGGCATATGCCCGCGGCAGGAAACGTCTGACAAA
The DNA here is from genome assembly GCA_017962105.1 of Lachnospiraceae bacterium. Lineage (GTDB taxonomy): Bacteria > Bacillota > Clostridia > Lachnospirales > Lachnospiraceae > ISDg. Next base: position 31,611 of record JAGCVY010000104.1, on the reverse strand, counting down.
ACAAAAAAACAACTGCCGCTGTCTTTCGGGGTATCCCGTTGACAACGGCAGTTTTTTCATTTCATTTTTATCCGGCAGATCACTTCTTCGGGGCGTTCAGGATCGTTCCCATTTCGATATCGTTCCAGGCATCGGTCGTCTCAATGTTGTATTTTTCGATAATGCCCGAATAGACATCGGAAACACCCTTGTTCTGCGCTTCCTCGAGCGCGGCCTGAACCGCGTCGTCATAGCCGTAATACTTTGTGTTATCGTCAAGGCGGACAATGTAGATACCGTAGTTGTAATCCAGCAGACGGCACTCCCCAACCTTCATTGCCTCGGCATTCTCAATGTAATCCGGCTCGATGGAGGTAGCGTTTCCTTTCTGGAATCCGCGGGTACCGAGGGTCAGGATATCCGCATGCTCCTTTTGGATATCCTCCAGACTCTTTCCGTTCTTCGCCTCCTCAAACAGGGTTGTCATAAGCTTCTCACGATCCTCCACGGATCCGGCGTACTGATTGTAAGTCTCGTTCTCCGTGTCCTTGGAGAGATAGATGTATGTGGTGTCCGTCGAGCGGTAATCCTCCTTGTTCACGCTTGCCTTCACCGCTTCGGTATCGATCTCCACCGCCGAAGACGCTAAATCCAGGAACTGCTCGGCGAGGAACACCCGCTCGTAATTGGCCCGGATGACCTCCTCGGTACAGCCGGCGCGGGCTTTCTCTGCCGGAGAGTATTTGCCCAGGAAGAGCGTGGTCTGCATCTCAACGGCGCTCTTTCTGTTGTCGGTAAGGGTCATGCCTGCCTCACTGGCCTCAAAGTACAGCAGCAGCGTATTGACCGCGGCGTTGTAAGCGGCGTTCTTATAAGAGTCCCTCATCTTGGTCGTCTCGTTGACGGGGATCGACCAGAAATCCATCGTACCGTACAGGGACGCGAACATATCCTTGTTGCTCTGATAGTAGGACAGTCCTTCCGACTCCTGGAACATCAGGAAATACGTCAGCATATCCAGCGTGATATCGTAGCTCTTATCGCCCTTGGTGATCTTCATCACCACTTTCTTCGCGTTGTCCTTCGCTGTGTTCTTCGCGATCTCCTCATACTCGGCGTCCGTCATGTTCTTCTTTGTACAGCCCGTAAACACACCGGCTGTCATCGCCAGGATACAGAAGATGCAGACAACGGTTTTCTTCCATGTCTTCATGTGTTAAACCCTCGCTTCGGCACGATCCCGTGCCTGTATACTACGTAAAATAATGCGCCCTTACGCCCCACTTCATACAGGCGCTCCTGCAACGCAATGTATCATACCACAAAACCGGCGCAAGGTCAAATCCGGCGTTTTTCGGTCTTCCTCCCTGCGGAAACGCCCCGCTGTCCCCATCAGCACACCGACAGCACGATACCGGCGATCACCACCAGAGCGCACAGCAGCTTCTGGCCGATCTTCTTCTCGCGGAATACCAGCCATCCCCCGAGGATCGTGACGATCGTGCATGCCTGCTTCAGGACCGTCATCACGATCACGCGGCTGTCCGCATACCCGTTGGCGATGAACAAAGCCCGGTCTGCAATGACGAACAGAATGCTCAGGCCCCAGATCCACGGATTCTTCAGCATTCCCCTCACGTTTAGGCGGATGCGGCGGACCAGCACATAGATAACGTAAAATGCCACCAGGAACAACATATACCAAAGCTGCAGCTGTCCGCTGGAGAGGTTTTCCTCCCGCATCAGCACCTTGTCCATATTGCCGCTCACGGCGTTCAGAAAGCACGACACCATGGCCAGCAGCACATAAAATCCCATGCGGTGTTTCCGCTTCGCCTTCGTCCCGTCCTGCCCGGAGTCCGGAACGGCGGCCTGTGTTGTTTCGGCGGGTGCCGCATCATTTTCCGAAGAAGATTTCTTCTCCCGGTCCTCCTCGGGCTCTTCCTTTACAAACCGCAGGAGAAGCAAGCCGATGCAGACAAGGGCGATACCCGCGCCCTGCAGAAGGGACGGCCTCTCTCCGAGCACCAGGATCCCCAGCCCCGCCGAGAAGACAACCCTTGCCATGTCGAGAATGCCGTACAGGCTCACGGGCATCCTCCGCAGCGCACGGAAGCCGCAGATCCATGCCACGAAAATGACGAAGGATTTGACGGCGATGGCTCCGTACTGGCCGGGCCGGAGTCCGAAGAGATACTCGGATACGCTCTTCGTCCCGACGGCGATCTCCGTGGCGGTGGTAAAAATCACGATAACGAGCGAAAGCACGGTGTAGAGGACCAATACCTCGATTACCGTGCTTCGTTTCATCGCTTTCTTCTTAAAAATCTCCCGTGCTCCCTTCAACACTCCGTAGAGGAGCACACATGATATCCAAATCATTCGTTACTTTCCTGCGTTGTTGTACAGAATCAAAAAGACCATCGAGATCGCGAAAAAGATCAGTCCCACGATGAAGAGGAACCCGTAGCCGGAGGCCTTGCCCTCCTTCTTGCGGGCGCGGTACTCCGCATAGGTCTCGCGCTCGAGGGCTTTGCCGGGGATCAGCAGAAGGATGGCGTTTCTCGCGGCCCAGCTGATTCCCGTGAAGGCGCCTTCCCCGGAAACCCAGAGAAGGGCTCCGAAGGCGATCAGCAGGACAGCCGGGATCGAAAAGGCGTCGCACAGGGCGCGGTACCGGTCGGCTGCCGGTGCGTCGGCCCCGGGGTAACGGGCTTTCACAAGGAAAAACGTCACCACGCCGGCCAGCACGGTCGTAACGCCGTACTTAATCAATTTTGCGCGACCCGATCCCATCCGGCAGCAATCCCCCTGTGTCCTTTATCTGTATCTTTTTCTGTCCGATCTGTCGGAAAATGTCCCGCTCAGAGTCCCAACTCCTCGCGGTATTTCGCCTCCTCGGCGTTGTTGCAGTGCACAAAGTGACCCGGAACAATCTCCCGAAGGGACGGCTTGTCCTCCGAGTAATCATGCTCCGCAAGGGCGTTGTAAACGATACGCGTACGCTTCTTCTCCGACCGCGGATCCGGAAGCGGAATGGCCGACAGAAGCGACTTGGTGTACGGGTGCAGCGGATGGGCAAACAGCTCGTCCGAGGTGGTCATCTCCACCATCTTCCCGAAGTACATAACGCCGATGCGGTCCGAGAAATACTTCACAACCGACAGGTCGTGGGCGATGAACATGATGGTGAGATCCAGCTCCTCGCGGAGATCGTTCAAAAGGTTGATCACCTGCGCCTGCACGGAAACGTCCAACGCCGAAACCGGCTCGTCGGCGATGATCATCTCCGGACGCATCACAACGCTTCTTGCGATACCGATACGCTGGCGCTGTCCGCCGGAAAATTCGTGGGGATACCGGCCGGCGTGCTCGCGGACGAGGCCGACCTTCTCCAGGATCTCATAAACCTTTTCGTCAATATACTTCTGATCGCGGATCCCGTTGATGATCATACCCTCCGCAATGATCTCGCGAACGGTCATACGAGGGTCGAGGGATGCGATCGGGTCCTGAAAGATCATCTGAATCTGGGTGATCAAGCGGGTCTTGGAGGCGATACGGCGCTCCTTCGCAAGCTCCTTGCGAAGCTTCGACTGCTCCTCGGGCGTTTTGGCAGCGGCGATCAGCTTCGCGTAACGCTCCTCCGTCTCCTGCACCAGCTTCTTCGCGTAGACCTTGTCACACATCTTGTGATCGTAACGGGCCTTCTCGATCTCCGCCTTATTGTCCTCGATGATCTTCGCAAGCTCCGCCTGCCGTGACGCGTCCGTGCAGGTCTTCAGCTCCTTGCGGGCCTCGCGGATGGCGTCCCTGTAGGTGCGGGTACCGGCACAGATGCGCTGCCCCTTGAAGTAGATGCTTCCGCCCGTGATATCGTAGATTTTCAAGATGGACCGGCCGGTGGTCGTCTTGCCGCATCCGGACTCGCCTACGAGTCCGAACACTTCTCCCTTGTGAACCTCAAAGCTGACATCGTCCACCGCTTTGAGCTCGCCCTTGCCCATCTTAAAGCACTGTGTCAGGTGGTCAACCTTCAACAGGACTTCCTTCTTCTCGTCTCCCATGGTTACCTCCGGGAATCTATCGTAATCAATCGGTATAAACCGTCATTCATGCCTGTTCCGCACTCTCGTTCTTGCGCTTCATCCGCTCGATACGCTCGGAGATCGCCTTCGGGATCTCCACCTTCGGCGCATCCGGATGCAGGAGCCATGTGGCTGCCCAATGCGTGTCGGAAACCGCAAACTGCGGCGGCTCCTCCTCGTAGTCGATCTGCATCGCGTATTTGTTTCTCGCGGCAAATGCATCGCCCTCCGGCGGATAGATCATGTTCGGAGGAGTTCCGGGAATCGCGTCCAGCTTCTCCTTCGTATCCAGATCCGGCATGGACGACAACAGCGCCCAGGTGTACGGATGGCGCGGGTTGTAGAACACATCATCGGCCGTGCCGTACTCCACAATCTTGCCGGCGTACATGACCGCAATATCGTCCGCCATGTTGGCGACGACGCCGAGGTCATGAGTGATGAAGATGACGGACAGGTGACGCTCTGCCTTCAGTTTGTTGATCAGCTCCAGGATCTGCGCCTGGATCGTCACGTCCAACGCGGTGGTAGGCTCGTCACAGATCAGAATGTCGGGGTCTGCTGCGAGTGCGATGGCGATAACGATACGCTGCCGCATGCCGCCGGAAAATTCAAACGGATACTGGTTGAAACGGATTCGCGGCTCCGGGATACCTACTTCCTTCATCAGCTTGATGGCCTTTTCCTTCGCCATGCTCTTGCTGACCCGGTACACGGCTTCCGACGCCTGTCCGCGGAACCACTCCACCAGTTCGCGGCTTCGCTCCGCGGCATTCCCGTTCGTATCCTCAGCCACGTAGCGGGTGTATCTCTCATCGATGGTGACAACGGTCTTGCTGACCTCCTGATGCAGCTCATCAAGATCGAGCACACGCTTGGGAACAACTTTCCAGTCTACGGTCTTCCCCTTGGCGATCAGCGCCTCGCGTTTCTTCGTCTGTCTCGCGAACCGCGCCTCCTCCTTGGGATTATGCTTCACAAAATAGAAGTACTGGTCGATGGCGTGCAGCAGACTGCTGCGGAAGGTGTATGCATAGCTGTCCTTCACAACCTCCAGCGGGTCGATGGACGCCTCCACCATGGAAGCCAGCTTCTTGCCGTAGGATCTGGCGGAGGACTTCGTGTATTCGCCCTCGTAGAACTTGCGGGCAGCAGCCATCTCCGAAAGGACTTCCTTCTTCTTGGCAAGCGCCGCATCATGGGAATATTTCAAGCCGGATTCCGCATACGTGAGGAACTGCTTCATGTACTCCTCGTTCATGCTCTTGACCGTCTTCTCGTTGATCTGCTCAACGCTCATCCCGTCCAGGCTCTGCTCGGGATGCTTGTAGTTATGATATCCCACGCTCAGGAAATCCGGTTTCTCCTCGGCCTCCAGCCGGCCGGTAAAATCCCCGATCTTCGTGAGAAGCGCGATCGCCTTCTGCTTCAGGGAAACCGTGTTTCTTCCTGCCTGAACGTACTCTCTGCGAAGCTCCGTGGTCTCGCTCACAAGACCGGAGAGCTCCCCGTCAAGGCCCTGGGTAAGGAACCGGTTCTTCACCTTCTGCAGTTTCTTCGCAAGCTCCTTAAGCTCCAGCTTCATATTGACCTTCTGGTCTTTCTCCAGAAGGAACACGATATCGCCGGCAGTCTCATGGACCTCATCCGCGTAGGAGTAAGCGGTGGTGTACGCCGTCTCCATCTTCAGCGCGGAGATGGCGGCCTTGTCAAAGGTCTTCGTCATCTCCGTGATCTCCGTCTCCCTGGAAGGGTTGGCGGCGATCATGTTTTTCCGAAGCTCCGCGAGAGTGTTGTTGAACGCTTTGCGGGCGCGCCGGCGGTTACCCTTGTTTTTCAAGAGCATTGCCTCGGTAATCTGACGTCCGATCTTCACGATCGGGTTCAGGGATGACAGCGGATCCTGGAACACCATGGAGATCCGGTCGCCGCGGATTTTACACATCTCCTCCTCGGAGATCTTCAAAAGGTCCTTGCCGTCGTAAAGAATCTCACCGCCGTCCACGATGGCGTTGCCGGCAAGGATTCCCAGGATCGACCGGGAAGTAACGGACTTTCCGGAGCCGGATTCGCCTACGATGGCAAGCGTCTTGCCTCGCTCGAGAGCGAACGAGATGTCACGCACGGCCTTCAGCGTTCCTCCCGTCGTACGGAAGGATACTTTCAGGTTTTTCACTTCCAAAATGTTAGCCATGAATTATTCCTCCACGCCTCTCAGGGACGGATTGAATGCATCGCGGAGACCGTTGCCGAACAGGTTGAAGCAGATCTCCAAAAGGGAAATCACAAGTGCCGGGAAGAGCATCAGATGAGGATAATTCATCCAGATGGAGCTTGCATCGGCAAGGAGGGTTCCAAGGGATGTTGTCTTTTCGGTTCCGAGTTTCACGATACCTAAGAAGCTCAACATACTCTCGGAGAAAATAACGCCCGGGATAACCAGCACGCAGCTGGTGATGATCGTTCCGAGACTGTTCGGGAAAATGTGCTTCCAAATGATGCGGGCGTCGCTGGCGCCGAGGGTTCTGGCAGCCATAACGTACTCCTGGTTCTTAAAGCGGTAGAACTGGGTTCTCACGCGGTATGCCATACCGAGCCAGCCGGTGGTCACATAGGCGAACAAAAGACAGGGGATCGGTCCCAGTTTCGAAGCGTAGTGCAGCTGGAACAGTGTGGCAACAACGATGAACGGCGTGTTGGCGAGGATATCCGAGATTCTCTCCATCACAAGGTCTGTCGTTCCGCCGTAATAACCCTCGATAGCGCCGTAGATCGCACCGATCGTGAAGTTGATGATCGACACAACAAGAGCCACAAGAAAACTCAGCTTGATACCGGACGCCAGACGAAGCATCAGGTCATAGCCCTGGCTGTCGGTTCCGAAGAGATATTCCGGCTCAAAGCCGTTCACATACCGGTAGTAGTTGTAATACAGCACACGGACCTTGTACTGGGCGGTATCCACATCACCGCCGCCGGTGAACATGTAATACACCGGGTTGCCGTCGGCGTCGCGCACGTAATTGTCCTCGAGGACCATGCCCGGCTCGTAGGCGATCTCCTTGGCCTTGCCTCTTGCATTTACGGTTACGGGAGTGCCCTTCTTGGTCTTATACCAATAGTTCGCGTTGGTGGGCTCGAGGTTCCACTCGTTCTCCTCCACGAGAGGATACAGGACCTGCAGTCCGGTCTGGGCTTCCCATTCCTTGATCTTCTTGTATTCCGACTGTTCGATGCTCTGGTACTGGAACCCGTACTCCAGATACGTGTCCAGTTCACAGGTGTAGATCGTCTTGTCCTTGGAGCCGATCATTCCGGTGATTTCCTGAGGATCACCGATCTCTTTCATCGGCTGGTAGTAGCTCGCCATACCCTCCTCAAGGGTAACCTTGCCGGTGCCCTGTGTATCCTCGGCACCGATCCCGATACCGATGAGGACAAGCATACCGCGCTCGTTGAAGTCGCGGGTTACGGTTCCGCTGCAGATCCCGAGATGGTCGCGGAGCCAGATGTTACGCGGTGCCTTCTTTGCGTAGTAGACATCCATAAAGGTCTGGTCATACTTCGTGAAGAACGCCGGGGTAAGGAACGCAAACAACAGGATGATCAAAATGATCACGGCAGCCACGATGGAGCCCTTGTTCTTGCAGAAACGGATCCACGCATCCTTCAGGTAGCCCACCGGCTTATCGACAAATTTCGTGTCTGTCAGTTTCTCTCCGCGATTTACGAATGCAAACTTCTCTGCGGGGATGGATTTGATGTTTACAGCTGTTTTACTCATATCATTTCTCCCCCATTCGAATTCTCGGATCGATGAAGCCGTAACTCAGGTCGGTCACGATTCCGGCCAGAAGACCTACGAAGGTGTAGAATACGGTATCCATCATGAACACATCGTAATCCAGCTGATTGATGGATGTCAGATACAGCTGGCCTACGCCGGGAACCGAGAAGATCTGCTCGATGATGAAGGAACCGGCAAGGATGTCGATAAACCCTCCGAGAATCATCGGAAGGATCGGCACCATGGCGTTCTTCATGGCGTGGCGGGAAGTCGCCTGCGCGCGGGTCAGACCTTTGGTCCTTGCCAAAAGCATGTAGTCCGACGTCAGGGTTTCCGTGAGCTCCGCACGGGTGAAGCGGCACAGGGATGCCACCGAACCGAACGCAAGCGCAATCACGGGCGGAAGCATACTCTTAAACATTTGGAAGGTGAACCAGGATCCTCCGGCGTCGGCAAGCGAATATACCGTGGGCGGCAGAAGCCCCCACTTGAAATACAGAAAATACTGTACAAGAAATGCGTACACATAGGACGGTACCGACACAAAGATCATGACCGAAGTACTGATCACCTGATCCTGCCACTTGTTCTTCTTAATAGCGGCATAGATACCGAGAAGGATTCCGATCGGGAGCGATACCAGCAGGGAATAGAGATTGATCAGAACCGTCGGCGGCAGACGCTCGATAAACAGTTCCGTCACAGGCTGCATCTTCTGGATTTTCCACGAGGTACCGAAGTCCCAATGCGTGAAAATATTCCTGAGGTATCGATAGTACTGAACGTATATCGGCTTGTCGTACCCCTGCGCCTTCAACCTCTCCATCATGGCTTCCTGCTGAGCGGCCTCCTGCGGGATATCCTGCGGAAGAAGTTTGATCAAAAAGAAACAGATCGTCACGATAATAAACAGCGTGGCGAACATCAAAACAACACGTTTGATAACATATTTCAGCATACCGGCAACTCCTTTGCCTTGTAATCGGAAATCAAAAACAGTATATCATAAAAAACATGCAAATGCATTATGTTTTGCAAAAAAGCGCAAATGTACGCCTGCTTTGCAAAAAGTGCTGAGATGCAGTTATTTTTCGAGGAAACGCCGAAAAATAAGCGATGTCCCCGCGAAAAATAACCGCACAACAGGGCGGGAGTGGAACTCACTCCCGCCCTGCAGCTGTCATCGCATTATAGCTGCCCGAATCCCGGGCTTTCGGTGCGGATTACTCGTACTTGAGAACGCCGCCCTGATCTGCTACAGCCTTCTTCCACGCTTCATCATCGTAGTTGAACTCCATGAGACGAAGACCGCCGAAATCGTACATGATGTTGTACTCATCCGTATAGTACTTCACCTGGAAGGAAAGCATCTCGCAGATGGTGGAAACCGCAAGCGGAATACGATAGTATTTAGCGAGGTAGTTTTCCTCCATCGCCGCAAGGATCGTAAGCTTCGTCTTGAAATCAGCCGACGCATACTTACCGCTCTCCATCGAGTTGGACCACTTCTGCCATGTCATGGTATCGTCTACGCCGTTGACGTTGATGGTCAGAGTCTCCGTCGTAGGATCCCAGCAAGCTGCCTCATGAATCGAAACGTAGGCCGGATCGCAGTATACGCGGAAGTTGGTGAACGGATAGAACGCTGCACCGCCCCATGCGCCGTAGCCGATCGCGAACTCACCGTTGGTAACGCTCTTGTAACGATCTGCAAGGTTGCCGACTGCCTCGAAGGTGATCTTGCCGAAGCCGGTTCCCTCAAGGGCTGCGTTCACTTCCTTGGTGATCAGGTTAACCTGAGCGGTATCGGAAGTCTGAAGAGCACCCTTGGCCCAGCCGATACGGATCTTGATCTCATCGCCCTTATTGTAAAGGCCGGCTGCAACGAGCTCGTCGCAGGCTTCCGTGAAGATCTGCTTTGCAAGGGTAAGGTTGTAACCATTGATGGACTTGTAAGCGTCCTTCAGGGTAGCGTATGCTTTGCCCTCGCCGTACTCAACGCCGTAAAGGTTGCAGATAGCCTGCATAGCCTCGTCGGTGTCACGGTAGATCGAATCCGGATTGTTGTATACGTCGTAGTAGTACAGACCGTTCAGGATGTAGTAAGCGGGCTTGTAACCTGCCGTTGCGGTAACGAACTCCTGACGGTTGATCGCGTAAGACATAGCCTTACGGAATTTGATATTGGACATAACCACGGAGTTCTGGTTACCCTTGGAGGTATCCATCTGCTTCAGCGACTCGAGGTCGGTGTTGAAGAAGAAACTCATGGTGTAGGTCTCATCCATCTTGTAAAGCTGATCCGAAGTGGAGTAGTTTACAAGCTCCTCTGCGGTGGGCTGCCAATCGCTGAGGTCACCCTTGAGGAACGCCTGCTTCGCCGTGCTGTCATCCATAACGTCGATGACAACGGAGGTTGCCTTATACTGCTGTACATCCTTGCCGTCAACCTGGAAGTCCTCTGCAGAGGTCATAGAGGTAAGGCTGCCGTCAGCATTCTTGGTGTAACCGAACCAGTTCTCATTCTGAACGAACACGATCTGCTTGCCATTCTGAAGGGACGCGATCTTGTAAGGACCGTAGGAGCAGGTGGTCTCTTTCGAGGTAGCGTACTTCGTCGTAACGAGGCCGTCCTTGGTCTCCTTGTTGGCCTCGTAAAGCTTCTCGTTGACGATCCAGTTGCTGGTAAGGGAAGTCAGGAAGTAATTGCGCTCGATGAACTTCTCGTTGACGTAACGGATCGTATAGTCATCAACCTTGTAAAGACCTACAGCGGAGAAGTCAAGCTTCTCGAAGGTCTTGTCATACATCCAGTATACCGGAGCATCAGCCTCGGTCTCACCCCAAAGAGGGTTGAAGGTGATGATCGGAACAAACAGCTGATAAGCCTCATCGGTAAGCGGAACAAGACCGGTTTCCTCATCCATCATCGCAAGGAGCTGAGCCCAGGTGTCATGTCCGAGATACTCATCGTAAGCCGGAGTCTCCATGATCTCCTTAAGAGTAGCATCCTGAAGCCAGGTCAGAGGCTGATCAAGGGCAATGTACACCTTGTTGCCGTCCGCGGGATTGGTGTAAACGCCGTCCGTGCCCTTCGTAAGCTTATCCAGACCGTCGAACACGCAGGCTCCGGTATCGGGATCCAGCAGGTTTTCAAGGGCCGAGGTCGAACCGCCGTAGTAATACAATTTCGCACCGGCAATTGCAGAGTCACCGGACCAGTAGGTGTTGGCGCGGTAGTTCTTCATATCCGGATTCAAAAGCTGCTGCATGGAGTAGATGTAGGTATCCGCATTGATCGGAGTTCCATCCTCCCACTTCGCATTCTTGCGAAGCGCGATATCATATACGTAGCCTTCCTCAACCGTGTCAACTGTCTTACCCTCCACGATCTCGCAGCCGTATTTCTTCAGATCATCGCGATGATCCTTGGTGGTATCGGTAACGGATGTTGCCATCTCATAAATCCACTGATACTGAGCGTTCTCCGAATCCTTGATCGTAAGGTTTACGAGAGGAGTCTCCAAATATCCCATGATAGCGCTGTCACCGCTGTTCTCCCAGGTGTGGGGGTTCCAGGTGGAACCGAGCGACTGAGCGTATCCTTTGTAAGTATAGGTCTTCGGTGCTGCCGGCTCCGGAGTGACGTTGCTGTCACCGCCCGGGGTGGGAGTCGAAGACGGAGTTGTGTTGTTCTTGCCGCACGCAGCCATGGAGAGAACCATGGTAAGAACGAGCAACAGAGACAGAATCTTCTTTGCGTACTTCATAATCGTTTTCCTTTCTTTAGCCACTATGGGTACCGCCGCGAAGACGCGCCATCCCCGCTACGATACACGAAACTAACACGCTAATTATACCGCTGACGGGAATCTTTGTAAAGAAATTAAGGCGCGTAAACGCCTTTGACGCAATATGACGTTTATTTTGTCAAATGAAATTATATTTTCCGTTCTTTCAACGGAAAATGTAAAAGAAAGCGACAAATCTCATCACCGATCTGTCGCTTTCCAAACGCATTATCCAACTGTGTCAGGCCCCGATGACAACCGCATCGTTGTAGCTCTGTTCCTGCGTATGCAGGAAGATCGTAAACCTCGTTCCGATCTCCGGCCGGCTCTGCACCATGATGGTGCCGTGATGGCGGTTGATAATCCATTTTGCGATGGCCAGGCCGAGGCCGGTTCCGCCGGTCTTGCTGTTGCGGGCGGTGTCCGAGCGGTAGAAGCGCTCGAAAATATGCTCCACATCGTGGGAGCTCATGCCGACGCCGTTGTCCTGGACCGAGTAGAACGGCCGGAATTCCGGGTTCAACCCCACGCGGAGCGTGATGGTGTCGCCCACGGTGGTGTATTTGGCGGCGTTGTCTACCAGAATACGGATGGACTGCTTGAGCATCGCCGCATCGCCGTAGCACATCACCTCCCCACCGGTATCCTGAAGGAATTCGTAGGTGTGATTCTTGTCGATCATCACGGACTCCTCGTAAACCTCCTTCATGATGGCCGTGAGGGACGTCTGCTGCAGCGTCAGCTGCTGTCTTCCGGCGTCGCCGCGGGCGAGGAACAAAAGCTGTTCCACAAGGGTATTCATATGGTCGGACTCGCTGCGGATGGCGGTGATGGCCTCCTCGAGGATGCTCTTGTCCTCCTTGCCCCAGCGGTCCAGCATGTCCGCGTAGCCCTTGATCACCGCGATCGGGGTCCGAAGCTCATGGGACGCATCGCTCACGAAGCGGGTCTGCTGTCTCGCCGCGTCGCGCATGCGGTCGATCAGGTCGTTGAGGGCACGTTCAATGCCGGTCAGCTCGCGGTCGTTGGTGCGGACATGGTCCGTCGCCGACTCCGCGTCGACATGACTGATGGCGTAGGTCAGGTTCTGCAGCTTCTCCTCATTCCACTGTGTGTCGGTAATGTACTGGGCGGTCTCCGCCATTTGCCGAAGAGGCTTCAGACGACGGCGGATCGGGAACCGGTCAAAGCAGATCACCCGAAGAAGGGATAAAAGCTCAAATCCGGCCAGAACGCACAGAATCTGGACCGTGACAGGGAATCCGATCCCCGGGGTCATCCGCAGGGTCCCGCCGCTTCCCCGGACGGTGATGATCAGATTTTCAAAGGTTCCGTTAAAGGTGATGTCCTTAACGCGGTTTAACGTGACATCCGCATTCTTCATCTCGCAGTAGACGTATCCGAAGCAGATGGACAGCACCAGGATCAGGTTCAGCCAGAAGTATCCGAAAAACATCCGGCAGATCACCATCCGGTGCAGTTTTCCGGCGATGGATCCCTCTCTCTTCTTCGGCTCCTTGGCGGCCTTGCTCGTTGCGGCCGGCGTCACCGGCGCGGGATTTCCGCCGTTCCATTCCGCGGGCGGCATGTTCGCAGGCATTCCGCCCCAGCCGGGGACGGTGTTCATCGGCACCTCCCCCTGCCATACCGCGGGCGCGGGAGAGACCGCTTTGTTCTTCTTTCCCATACTCTTTCCTCTCGCCGGCGTCGCAAAACAGCCGGCTCAACTTCTCTTATGACAATTCCGTACTCCCCGCCTCCGGCGGGTTCCGGTCACTCGTCTTTGATCACATATCCGACGCCGCGCACTGTCTGGATCATGTGGATCCCGAAGCGCTCGTCGATCTTTGCCCTCAGATAGCGGATGTACACGTCGATCACGTTGGTCTCGCCGACATAATCGTACCCGCACACCTTCTGAAGGAGCGTATCCCGCCCCAGAACTATGTTGCGGTTGGTAAGCAGCAGTGCAAGGAGGTCGAACTCCCTCTTGGAGAGCTCGATGGCAATCCCGTCGTAGGTCGCGGAGTACGCGGCAGGGTCAACCGTGAGGTCGTGCCACACCAGCTTGCCGCCGTCGTCCTTCACCGCGGGTCCCTTCTTCTTGAGGGCTACCCGGATGCGCGCCAGCAGTTCCTCGATGGCAAAGGGCTTCGTCACATAGTCGTCCGCGCCGAGATCCAGTCCGGACACCTTGTCCATCACGGAATCCCGGGCCGTCAGCAGGATCACCGGCACCTCGGAGGTCTTGCGCAGACGCCGAAGCACCTCGAGTCCGTTCAGCTCCGGAAGCATGATATCGAGAAGCACGATGTCGTACTCCCCACTCTCCGCTTTGGTCAGGCCGTTCCGGCCGTCCACGGCCTTGTCCGTCTCATACCCCTCATGGCGGAGCTCCAGCTCGACAAATCTCGCGATCTGCTCCTCATCCTCAACAATCAGTACTCTCGTCGCCATACTGCCTCCTTCAACACATTTCGGGCGTCCTGTGCTCACCACCGTGGGACGCCCGTTGTTTTCCTTCATTCCGGCGCTCTGTGCTCACCACCGTGGAGCGCCTCATTTTCCTCTTTATGAAAGACACAGGGGATTCCCGTATCTCTTACTCCGCGTCCTTGCCGTCCTCGCCGAAGCTGTCTGCAGCAGGGGTCTCGCCTGCGCAGCCGTTCTGACCGTTCGCACCGGAGAAGCTCTTCTTGATGTCCTGCGCTACGTTGGCACAACCCTGTGCCGCCGCGTTGCCGAGGTTGTCAGCCTTCAGGTCCGGACCCGTAAAATGGTATCCGTAATCGAAGAAAAGTCCGACCACAAGCAGTGCGATGATGAACGGAAGCAGCGGGGTGAACAGGGCGATGACGAAGATCGTCAACGGAACCCGGAAACTGGTCTCACCGTTCTTGCTGACCTCGAAATAATTGTCCATACCCTTTTTTACAACGTTTACGAACCAGCGTCCGAACCGGCGAATCGCCTCTCCGAAGGATTCACTCGCATGTCTCTGGGTCTGCTGCTGCGGGCCTCTCTCCATGCTCGGGGTCTCGGAGTAGTAACCGCCGCTGGGCATTCTCACCTTTCCGAGCGCCTCAAGGTACAGCGCCGCATCGAGGATATCCTCACCGCAGGCGCGGAGAGCCGCATCCGCTTCCTGCTCCGTCACATTCATTTTCAGGCAAAGCTTCTGAATTTTCTCGTTTCTTTCCATAATGATCACCTTTCCGCCTCTTCGGCATTTAAGTTTGTTTGGTATTTTCGTCCTGCGCATCGTTTTGTGCGCCTCTCTTGTTTATGAGCCCATCATACCGCCCAAAGCTTAAATAAAAAGGGGAGAAAGATTAAAGTCGCATTAATATTTCGCATCTTTCTTTTTTCTTCTTCGGAAAATGTTCTGTTCTTTTCGGGTTTTTCCCGATATAATTATATGCAAATCCACTCTGCAAGTCAATCAAGGGGGAAACACACGGAAAATGTTCGGAATACACAGACCTGTCAAAAAAGAATTGCTGAAATACGGCGATCTGCCGTTCACGCTGTTGCGGAGCAGCCGGAAGACCGTCGCCCTGCAGGTGACTGCCGCGGATGATCTCGTGGTCCGCGCGCCCCACGGCATCTCCCAGGGGGAGATCATCACGATCCTCAACGCCCGCATGCCGTGGATCTTGGAGAAGCGAGAGGCCATGCGGAAGGCCAACGAAGACTCCGAACTGCCGGAGTCGCACTACTTCGACGGCGCGCTGTTCCCGCTGCACAACGGCCGGGTCACGATCCGGCTCGAGGAGAACCCGGAGGCAAAGCTGTACACAATCTCCCTGCAGGAAGGGTACCAGGGCATGGAACTGCGCCTGCGCGGCGCCTCTCTCCCGCCCGATGTCTGCAAGCTCTTAGTCAGCCGGTGGGGCCGCAAATACGCCGCCGACTGGTTCCGGGGCCGCGTGGACGAGTGGGCCGCTAAGATCGGCGTCACCTACCGCTCCCTGTACATCAAGGAAACCAAAACCCGCTGGGGCAGCTGCTCAAGCATCGGCAACATCAACCTCCACTGGAAGCTCATCATGCTTTCCGACCGGCTCAGCGACTATGTCATCGTGCACGAGCTGTGTCACCGCCTGGAGTTAAACCACAGCGCCGCCTTCTGGAAAATGGTGGAGTCCCAGATCCCGGATTACGCGGAACGCCGCAAGGAGCTTCGGGCGGTGGAGAAGAAGATCCTGAGCTGGTGACACCGCTTGCCGCTTAGGCATTTCCGAAAATCCCATAAAATCGACAAGCCCCCGGCAACTGCTCCCGTGCGCCTTACCGGCGTCCCGGAAGCAGCCCCGAGGGCTCTTTTTCATTCTCATGTTCCGCTTGAGCTTACCGCCGTCCGCGGAACCGGATCGTTTCCGTCATCAATGGTGGAAGAGACGGATCCCGGTGAATGCCATCACCATGTCGTGATCGTCCGCCGCCTGGATCACAAGGTCGTCGCGGATGGATCCGCCGGGCTCTGCAACATACTTCACACCGCTTCGGAACGCGCGCTCGATGTTGTCGCCAAAGGGGAAGAACGCGTCGGAACCAAGGGCAACGTCGGTGTTCTTGTCAAGCCATGCGCGCTTCTTCTCCGCGGTAAATACCTCGGGCTTCACCTTGAAGATGTTCTGCCATTTGCCCTCCGCAAGAACGTCCATGTAGTCCTCACCGATGTAGAGGTCGATGGCGTTGTCGCGGTCGGCGCGGCCGATGGTGTCGAGGAACGGAAGCGAAAGGACCTCCGGCGACTGGCGCAGCCACCAGTTGTCCGCCTTGGAGCCGGCGAGACGCGTGCAGTGGATGCGGGACTGCTGTCCGGCACCGATACCGATGGCCTGGCCGCCCTTGCAGTAGCACACGGAGTTGGACTGCGTGTACTTGAGGGTGATCAGGGAGATGATGAGGTCAATCTTCGCAAGCTCCGGAAGATCCTTGTTCTTCGTGGGTATGTTCGCGAAGAGCTCATCGTTAATGTTGAGTTCGTTGCGGCCCTGCTCGAAGGTGATGCCGTACACCTGCTTGCGCTCAAGAGCTGCAGGAACGTAGTTCTCATCGATCTGAATAACGTTGTAGTTGCCCTTCTTCTTGGTCTTGAGGATTTCCAAAGCCTCGGGCTCATAGCCGGGAGCGATGATACCATCGCTCACCTCTCTCTTGATCATGTTGGCGGTGCAGACATCGCAGACATCCGAGAGTGCGATGAAATCGCCGAAGGAGGACATGCGGTCCGCGCCTCTTGCGCGTGCATACGCGCTTGCCAGAGGAGTAAGCTCGCCGAGATCGTCAACCCAGTAAATCTTGCGGAGGGTATCCGTAAGGGGAAGGCCGACCGCAGCGCCCGCGGGCGAAACGTGCTTGAAGGAGGTAGCTGCCGGAAGACCCGTTGCCTTCTTGAGCTCCTTCACAAGCTGCCAGCCGTTAAATGCATCCATAAAATTGATGTAACCGGGCTTGCCGTTCAGCACCGTGATCGGCAGTTCGCTCCCGTCCGCCATGAAAATGCGGGACGGCTTCTGGTTGGGGTTACATCCGTACTTGAGTTCCAGTTCGTTCATGTTCAATGCCTCGTTTTCTATTCATACTTTCCGCTTACCCGCAGGATGCGGCGCGGTCATTTTCCGTTGATCACTTGTTCTTATTGACGATCCTCGTCTCGTACTTTCCGGTCTCGATGTCGATGAACCGCACGAAGAGGGAAACCTTGTTCTCCTCGTTCAGGCTGTTCCACACAAGGTCGGTGAACTCATCGATTCCGCCCTCGATGTCCACAAGCTCCGGCTCGCCCTCGAAGCTCGGAAGCGGGTTGCCGTCGCCCATGTACGTATGGATGAAACGGCCGAAGCCTGCCTTCGGGTTCGTGTAAGCGAAGGTGAAACGGTTGCAGGAATCCGGATCCCCGTTGTCGCTCTTCAGGATCGACATCGCGTAGTTGTAGTTCCCGTTTTCCACATGCATGATGCCGCTGATGCGGGGCGTATAGTTCGGTGCATCCGGCTCGAACTCGCGGCCGCGGAGCGACTGCTCAAAGGTCTGCTGCTTGTCCATCAGATCGTAGATGGTGTCGGTCTGATCGCCGTTGGTGACGATGGTCTTGTTGCCGAGCACGCGGACCGGCGCATAGATGATCAGGCTCGGATCCGACAGCTTCGACGGATCAAACGCCTGGGTGCGGATGCCCTCGCCTTCCGTCACGAACACACGGTTGCGGCTGTTCACGCTCCGTCCCATAATAAAATAGGCAGTCACGGCGCTCTTTCCATCCGCTGATCTGCCTATCACAATCCCGCGACCGGGATACACATTGTTCTGTAAAACTTCCTTCAAAGACTGCAACTTCATGGGGATTCCCTCCGATCAGAAACTTTCGTGTCCGCGGGGCCGTATCCGGCTCCCGCGTCCACGAATATCATATCAAAATCCCTTTGCAGAATCAAGGCATTTTCCACCGAAAGGCAGGACATTTTTCGTCCCATCGGCCATGCCTTTTTTTCAATCCTTCCGTGCGTCAGTCCGTGCTCACCGTGTACTCGAGCTTGCCTGCGGCTTCCTTCCACTCCTCGTCCGTGTAAGCGTAGGTGTAGAACCGGAGCCCGCCGAAGGCAATCCTGTCGATGTATGTGCTGACCGCGAAATCGCCCTTCTGGGACACCAGCGACGCAGAGTTCCGGTAGTAAAGCGGAACCGCCGCGAAGGAGCTGAGATAAATCTTCTCAAGGAACCCGTAAATTGTGGCCTGGGTCTCAATGTCGTACTCGGAGAACTGCTCCAGCTCCCGGGTTCCGTCGACGGAAATGACACGGCCCGCCGGATCGGACCCGTCGGTCCAGAGCGCCCACTGCTGCAGCGACGCCACATAGTCCACATCGTCAACAACGATATGAACGTTGAGTTTTTCCGTGTTGAAGCCGTACTCCAGCTGTTGTCCGCCGCCAGCATAATCGTCGCAGTAGCAGTCGTACAGAATGGAATAGGGCGAGGATGCCGCTCCGCCCACCGTGGAGAAGATCATATCGGTCTTGCCGGCGTACATGGTGTTGTAGAAGTCCGTGTCCGCCACAGCCTTCAGCGACACTTTTCCCTCAAATCCGGTGGTCTCGCATGCGGCCTTCAGGGCATTTTCCAAAAACAGGACCATCTGCTCGTAAATCTCGTCCGCGCGATAGACCGACATTGTGATCGTGATCTTGGAAGAACCGTCATAGGTCCGGTCTTCGATGCACTCGGCGTAGGCCTTCTTCATGTATTCGCGGGCCGCCTCGAGGTCATAGCCGGTGATGGATCCATAGGCCGCCTCAAGATCGGCGTACTCCGCATCCTTGCCGAAGGTCACCCCGTAGAGTCCCACCAGCGCGGCCTTCGCGCCGTCCGTATCCCGGTACGCCTCCCCGGAGGAGGTGTCGCAGACATACATCGAATTCAGCAGACCGAAGCCCGGCGTTCCCGCCGAGGTGAAGATCGACGTAAACTTTGCGCGGTCGATGGCAAGGGAAAATGCGCGGCGGAAGTTCTCGTTGGCCAGGACCTGCGTCCCCCGCTCCTCCAACGCCTCCCGGTCCGAGTTGAAGGAAACCTTCACCGTGTAAGGCTGCGGAGTGTAGCGGAGATACGGGCTTGTACCGAACTCCTTCATGTCGTCGGTCTGAAGAGTAACGCTGTCGATCTCGCCCTTGCGGAACGCCCGGAGCAGCGCGTCATGCTTACTCATGGATTGGATGACAATGGAATCGGTCTGGTATTGCCCCTTGTGCTTTCCGTCGGCATACCCGAACCACTGCTCATTTCTCGAGAGCACCACCGGCTTATCCGCCTTGAACGTGGTAACCACATAGGGGCCGTAACTCGCGGTGGTGTCAACGCCGGTGCCGTATTTCACAACGATGGAGGCGATCTCCTCGCTGTCCTTGTCGACTTCCTTCTTGTCCGCGTTGTAATATTTCTTGCAGCTCTCCCACAGATCCTGCTTCACCAGATACGGCACGGACAGGAAATCCGGCAGGGTGTACTCCGGGTTCGCCACCGGAAACTCGGTGATCAGGACAAATTCATACTCTCCCGTCTTAATGATGCCGACCTGATCCCACTCCGTTGCGGGGTGCTGTGTCTGATACGAAAAATACTTGACCAGTTCGCTTTCCGGCTCATTGCCCCAGATATCACTTCCGATAAATGCATGCATCGCCGCGATGGACTCATCCGTGACCGGGATATACCCGTCCTCATCCGCCATGGCAGTCAGGGTCTTCCACGTCTCCTCGGAGACGTAGCCCGCATCGTGATAGTCGCTCAGCGAGAAGCCGTCCATCACAACGTAACGGGTCTTCAGGCCGAAGGCGATGGGCTTTCCGTCCACGGTGGTGTACGCGCCGTCTTCATTTTTCACCTTCACATGCCAGGACGTGGAGGGACGGATTCCCTCGTAGTTCGGCACCCAGTAGGATTTGCCGGCGAGGTAATACGCCTCCGCGTTATGGATCGCGATGTCCTCGCCGAAGAGATCCGCGGCTCTTCCGTCCTGCAGAAGCGGGTTCAGCAGTTCCCGGTAGGAGTACAGGTAGGTGTCGGCATTGATCGGTGTTCCGTCGTTCCATGTTGCGTCCGGGTTCAGGGCGATCTTCCAGGCCATCGCCTTGTCGCCCTCCTCGATCCCGTAGCTTCCGACATAGTCCGCCGTGACATCCTCCGGCAGCGCCGCCGCGAGTTCGCAGATGATGCTCCAACCGTCCTTTGCGGAATTCAGTTCGAACCCGTACAGTCCCGTGGACTGGTATTCCACCATACGGAAATCGTCGGCGGTCTTCCAGGTCAGCGGCGACCAGCAGAGCGATCCGGCATCCGCGACGCAGTCATTGTATGTATATGTGTTTTCATCCGTATAATCCTTGCCGTCCGTTCCGGCGTAAACGTCCGTCCCGATCCCGGTTCCCGCAGGCCGCAGGACCGCCTTGACGGATCCGGCGTATACCGTTCCGTCCTCCTCTTTCACCGGAGAAAGGTCCGTGATGTCGCCCTTCGGCGTCGGAAGCGGCGTCGGCGACGGCTCTTCCGGTCCCTGTTCTGTCGGCGTCGGAGAAGGCGAGGGGGATTCCGGAACCGGATTGCTCGGACTGCAGGCGGCAAGAGAGAGCGTCATCGCCGCAATCAGAAGAAGTGCTGTCCATTTTCGTAAAATCATACCCTTACCCCTCTCTTAATCCATTCTGCGCAGGGCCCAGCCGGCAGGCAGGTCTTAGCCTGCCCCCGGTTTTTCACCGCCAATTTGCAGTATAGCACGAATCGCCGCAAAAAACAAATGGCTCCCGACCAAAGTCGAGAGCCAAATTCTTGCGGACTACGGGACTTGAACCCGAACGCGCTTAGCGCACATGATCCTTAGTCATGCCTGTCTGCCAATTCCAGCAAGTCCGCAAAGTGTTGTTTTCAACACGCTTGATTATACTATCACGAAGGTTTGCGGTTGTCAATCTTTTTTTCAAGACTTTAAAAACACTTTTTTCAACCGCCCGATCCCTAGTTTACAACCACGGCATCCTTCACCGTCGGTTTGCCGGTGTTGACCTTCCGCCGCTTCCCCTGTCTGCGGGGAGTTGCGGCATTTTCCGACGCCGCCTTATCCGCGGCTGCCGCGGAGTCGGCCCGTTCCTTATCGGGTCCCCGCGACTCTTCATACCTTGAGAAAAAACTTCTTATGATTAACATGCGCTTGACTCCTCATATAATTCGACATCGGCCTCGGCGCTGATCTCGATGTGGTTCGTGTACACGACGTGACGAACCTTGCAGCCCGGTCCGATGGTGACATCCCGACCGATCACCGTGTCGGCTGTCACATTTTCCAAAGTGATAACATCTCCTTCAATACTGTTGGCAACGGTGAACCGGTTTCTCGCCCTGTGGGACAGAAGGCGGCTGAAAAAGCCCTGCGCCCCCTTCCGGTCACGGATCGTGATGGTCCCGCCGCCGATGGAATCCGCGAAGCTGTCCCCGCTGATCTCGGCATCCACGATCTCCGCATTGATCAGTCCGCTGCAGTCGATGCTCCCGCGGATCGTCGCCTCCTCCGCAGACACGTCACCGTCGGTGTTCACAGCTCCCGAGATGATAAATTTGCCGCACTTCACGGCGCCTGTACGGCACGCGCCGGACACCCGGAAATCCCCTGACACATTCGACGCTCCGCCGATTGCCCCGCTTCCGCTGACAGCGGCTGTCTCCGCCGTCAGATTTCCTTCCACCTTACCGCTGCCTGCGATAGCAAACTTCCCTCTGCAGACCAGATCTCCCTGAACCTTGCCCGATCCTGCGATGGAAAATCCGGTGCAGCTGGCGTTGCCCGTAATCTTTCCGCTTCCGCTGATCGCGATATCCTCATTGTAATCTCCACCCGGCAAGCTGCCGCTTCCTGCTATTCTCATGATCATTCCCTCCCGTAAAATAACTTCATTATGCTCTTTGTAACATCCATTTCCTTCCCTGCTGCATCCGTGATCGTGACCTTCCGGATGTCTCCTCCCCGATAGGTCCGGACCCCGTACGGCGTCTCCAGCGAGAGCATCGCGTTATCCCGCAGTTCCCCGTTCAAACGTCTCGACAGATCATCCAACAGCACGTCGTCCTTTGCCGACAGGATCAGCTCCACCCTCTCACAGATCAGGTCCTTCGGAAAATACGTCTCCTGCCCCGTCACAGTCGCCCTGCGAATGAACCATTCGTCCGGGATCAGGCCTTTCCGTTTCCACCGGTACAACGATCCGTAGGACACTCCGTATTTTTCCAACAGTGCCTTCTTTGATATCAATTCCTGTTCATCTCCCATAAAAGGCCTCCTTTCCCCTTTATTACACTGCGTAACACTGTTCCGTAACATTGTTACGCCATCATTATATTGTAACACTGTTACGCTGTCAAGCACTTTTTTTCACATTTTTCGTAACACTCCTTAATTCCACTCGTTCCGTGTTTTTCTTGCGTTTTCCCGGATTGCTATGTATACTGAACCTGTCGGGTGTCCCGGCGGCCGAATGTTTCGCCGGCACCTATGAATATAAGGAGGACGTAACAAATATGGCTTGGACGAACGGTTCTGCGGATTTGATCGGCACATGGGTTGTCGTGAAGGCCCTCTCTGTTGTGGGAGGCAAATTCGACATGTTCACACTGGAGGAGGTTGCTGCTGAGTTGGAGGCCAAGAAGGCTGCCGGCGAGCTTGACGGGGATCCGGAAGAGATGATGTCCGGTTTCTCCTCCCGCACGGAGTTCACTGCGGACGGCAAGGTCCTCACCTGGATGAAAGCCCCTGCAGGCATCCCTCAGGAGGAGATTGACAAAGCTGTGGAGAGCGGCGAGATCAAGGCGTTTAAGGACGGCTTCTTCTGCCTGGAGGAAAAAGAATGGAAAGAGGAAAACGGAGAATTCCTCTACAACAGCCACGAGCATCGCGAGCTGTTCGGCGAGGTACAGTCCCCGTGGGATAAGCTGGAATTGAACGAGGAGGGCCTTCTTCCCTTCGGCGGCGGCATGATGATGCTCCGCAAACTGTAACCGGTTTCCGTAAGATCGACACAAAACAAAACGGCCCGCTGATTTCTCAGCAGGCCGTTTGTTTTTCTGCAGTTGATGGGACTTGAACCCACACCCAAGTACATGGACATGAACCTGAATCATGCGCGTATGCCAATTCCGCCACAACTGCAAGCACCGCCTATGATACCATCACTCTGTGGGAAAGTCAAGCACTTTCGCGGAAGAAATCCCGCGTCAATTTTCCTCCTCAACGCCTACCGAAATACCGTTCTCGGTCAGGCTGATCACCATCGTCTTGTCAGAGGGCTCGCCGTCCTTGAGAAGACGCACCGTGATCGTCTTGTTTACGTTATCAACCAGATAATAGTCATCCTTCAGGCGCTTATAGTATTCCACAAGCTCCTCGAAGCTTCCCACACCGGTCAGTGTGGCGAAATCCAGATCGTTGACCTGGTCATACTCCAGTTCGAGGTCGCTGGGGAACGGCATGTAGTAGATCGCGCCTTCGATCCTGACAATGGCGGTCAACTCCGTCAGGATAGCGTAGCCGTTCTCATAGATCAGGCAGAAATAATGATTGTTCTTGAGAAGGATATAGTATCCGGTCTCCCGCTTCTCCGACGCAGGGATAAAATACCCGTTGGGATCGATGGAGCCGACAAAATACTCGTTCTTCTTCACATGGGTCCCGAAGAAATCCTTGGAGCGGTTCACCTTGCAGCGCGCCATATGGCGTCCGTTGTTGTCCGCAGCCTCACGGCTGACCTCCTCGATGGTGATCTCGGTGGTGCCGTCATAACTCTTCAGCGTCAGATCGCCCTCTCTCTCCGTAGGCCGGATGATCAGGATCAGAATGACCGCAGCGACGATTACGCTCGCGATAATGATCAATGTCCTGTTTGAAAAGTCAAGTCGTTTATTCATAACAGATCCTCCCGCTTTTTTCCTTTCTGCCCTCTCTCGTTACAGCAGTTCTTCGATCGGCTCTCCTGCCAGCGTGTTGGATATCGCAAAGCGCTCCGCAACGGTCTTTCCGATATCGGAAAAACCTATCCTTGTCCCGACATTGACGCCGCCCTTGATCTTCGGGCCGTACGCCACCAACGGGATATACTCTCTGGAATGGTCCGTCGAGGCCGTCGCCGGATCGCATCCGTGATCCGCCGTGATCATCAGAAGGTCATCCTCCCGCAGCCCCGCCAGAAGTTCCGGCAGTTTCGTATCGAAATAGGAAAGCGCCTTGGCATATCCGTCCACATCGTTGCGGTGACCGTATTTCATGTCGAAATCCACGAGATTGGTAAAGCAGAGCCCCGAGAAATCCTCCTGCATCTCTGCAAGTGTAACATCAATTCCCTCTTCATTGCAAGTGGTTCTTTGAAAACTTGTGATTCCCCGTCCCGCGAAGATATCCACGATCTTGCCGACAGACCTCACCTCAAAGCCGGCGAGGCTCATCACATCGAGAAGCGTCTCCCCGGTGGGCTCAAGGGAAAAATCATGCCGCAGTGCCGTTCTTGTATAGGGCCACTCGCCGGTGAAGGGCCGCGCGATGATCCGTCCGACGCCGTACTGTCCCACGCAGAGCCTTCTGGCAATCTCACAGTACTCGTACAGCTGTTCCGTCGGGATCAGGCTGTCGTGAGCCGCGATCTGCAGCACGCTGTCCGCCGAGGTATACACGATCAGATCCCCGGTTGCGAGATGCTCCTTTCCGTAGTCCCGGATCACCTCCGTGCCGGAGTAGGGCTTGTTGCACAGGATTCCCCGCCCGATCTCCGCCGAGAGTGCGTCCAGCAGTTCCTTCGGGAATCCTTCGGGAAATGTGGGGAACGGTTCTGCAAGGGGAAGCCCCGCGATCTCCCAATGCCCGGTGGTGGTGTCCTTGCCCTTCGAGATCTCCGCCAGGCGGCACACTACGCCGTCAAAGCTGTCCGTCGCCGCGTCCCCAAGCCCGGATCCGCAGACAACTCCCCTCACGCCGTCAATGTGGAAAAGCCCGAGCTTCTCCGCATTCGGCATCGAGAAGAACGGCGATGCCGCCGCGCTGCGCAGCGTAAAGCTTCCCTCATCCCCAAAGTCAGCGGCATCCGGCATTTCCCCGACGCCGCAGCTGTCCAATACGATCAAAAATACCCTCGTCATAGTTCCTCCTTATCAGTCGATGTAACTGTAATAAATTCCCGTCTTCTCTATGGTCTTTTTTGCCTCCGAGATGGAGATGTACACCTTTTTCTTCTGCGACGGGGAAACCACCGTGAGACGATCCGCCTCATAACCGATGATCAAAACCCAGGTGTCCCGGTACCTTGCCGCCACAGGTCTTCCGTCCGCAACGAACTGAAGGACCTCCGAAAGCGTAACGCCGGAGATATCCACGCCGCTGCCGGGGATACTGTCCGTAAGCCACGTGAGGAACGCCTTTTGGTTCATATCACAGGTGGTCGCATCCTTCGCGGATCCCTTGTACGACAGGAACATCTGCAAAATCGCCTGAAGCTCCGTACAGGTGTCGTCCTGATACCGCTGCGCGACCGTTCTGGTGTTGGCGCGCTCCGGTTTGATCCCTCGCTTCCACAGGATCACGCCCTTGCCGTCGTACACGGCGCCGGCGGCGTCATCCGCTGTCCGGATGCATTCCCCGAGATCCCCCGACACCAGTTTGATCCGCCCGTAGGCGATGACATAGTACCGCGGATCGATCCAGCTGCCCACGCGCACTGATGTGTTTCCGGTAAGCACCGTAAACACCGTCGTCTCCTTCTTCGGCACCGCCTCCAGCTTGTATCCGCTCGGAAGGTTCATGTAATACTCACGCCGCATCAGCGTGGTGGAGCGTCCCGACACCGTGATCTTCTGCGTCACGGGCTTGGAACTCTTCAGGATGTTGTATTTTCCGGAGGATTCATAGATCGGCCGGATCGTCTCCCCGCCGTCATCCCGGATCACTGTGGCTTCCGACACCTTGCGGCACAATTCGATGTTGATCGCATTGTCGACAATCTCCGCTGCCGAATACAGATCCTCGCCGCTGTCATATGTTTTGATGACCGTCCCGTCCAGTTTTTCAATGACGATCCGGTGCATCGGAACATGGTCCGTTCCGTTGTCGTGGAATGTCACATCCGCCGTATGGGCCAAACCGTAGATCAACTCCCCGTCAATCTCCCCCAAAAGGCAGATGCGGTCACCGCCCGGCGCACTCACCGTGCGGGGTTTGCGGTTTTCCAGGTCATAATAGACGAGCGCCCCATTTTCCGCTGCCGAATAGTTCTCCTGGAACACCAGGATCCCCTCGTCCTCGAACAGAACGCTGTTCTTCGGCATATGCTCCACAACAACCGTGAAGTCATGCACGAGGGTACGATACAGGTACAGCGTGTCGTACAGCGTAAAATAAAACTCGTCGTAATCGTTCATGTAGCACAGCGCCCCGAACTCCTCCTTGAGGATCTCATAGGGCACGTCCACAGGGACGAACATCATCTCTTCGATCCGGGCGTCCTCCGCGTGGAACCGGTAATACAGGATTCCCACGCGTCCTTCATACTGGCCCCGGGAAATGTAGCCATAGAACACAAAGTCCGCATCTCCGTTGTCCAGCACGGAAATGATCCGGTAATCGTGCCGCCCGTTGCGGTACCTAAGCTCGTCTCCTCCCTCCCGGTCGAACGTGAAGAGCTGTACCATGACATTTCTCTTCATGTCATATTCCCAAAGGTTGTCGTCGTATGCAAACACCAGATACTTGTTGTTGCTGCTGAGCTTATAATTCAGCTCCGTGTCCGGCGTGAGGCCCAGCTTGATCTGGCCCCGGTTAATGCTTACCAGCGTCCCGTCAAACTCCGCCTGCATGGTGCGGTCATAGTTGAACAGGATGTCGTTTTTACCCTGGCACCGCATGCGGAACTCTTCCCTGACGCGGTAGTACTCTTCTCCGTCGTTGGAGAAGATCTGCATCCGGGATTTCAGCACAGCGCACACATAGGTGGAGTTGTATTCCGTTATCGTCGGGATGGATACTTCCACCTGCCTCGGATTCATCGTCCCGTAGCTCACAGTCTCGAGATTATCGGCAATGGTCACGTGGGAAAAATCCGCGCCCGACGCTCCGTCCTCGGTATCCAGATACTGCTCGATGTTGTTCTTCCGATCCTCATCCAACAGGGAATCGTGAACGTTCATCGCGAACTCCATCTCTCTTTTCAGATTACCCGTGGAAGCCACAACCAGACGCGTATAGTAGAAAATGTCCCGTCCGTCGCCGGTAGTGAGCGTCAGCTTGCAGGAGTACTCGGTGTCACGCGCGATATTTCCCGAAAGAACGACATTGGCACACAATCTGCCGTCGTCCAACCGCTTCAACGCTTTGACCTCCTTGGTGTCCAAAACCGACGCCGTGGAGGTTTCGATCACCTCACAGACAAGTCTCTTGACAACACTCCCGTATTCCCGGATCAGCACATCAAAATCCATGCTGCTTCCGATGGGCGTAACGCTCTCCCGAAGCAGCTGTGCCTGCGGCTCAAAGGTGTATCCCAAGGTCGGGTTGACCTCAACGCTCCCGATCCGGAAACTCACCACCGGCAGCGTCGCCTGGGAAGCCGACACGGTTTTGAGTTCATTGCTGTAGGTATGCAGGTTGACCCGGCTGAAGAACACGATCAGCGATACGAGGAAGACCCCCGCCAGGATCAAGATGCGAAATCGTAGTTTCATTATCCTCAACACTCCGATGCAATCCGTGCTGCCCACTCAGCAGCTTCTCCCTCATCATAGGACCCCTGCGGCCATACCGGAAGAATCCCGTCGCCGTCAAACCGGGGAATGATATGGATGTGCAGATGGAACACCGACTGTCCGGCTGCCGGCTCGTTGTTCTGCAGCACATTGATGCCGTCACACCCGGTGGTTTTCTTCAGCGCAAGCGCAATCTTTTTGACAATCGGAAGCGCCTTCGCCGCAACCGCATCGTCAAGCGAATACAGGTTGTCGGCATGAACCTTCGGCAGCAGGATCACATGCCCCTTGTGTGCCGGCGCAATGTCCAATACCGCGCGGAAATCCTCGTCTTCATATACCGTAGCGGACGGAATCTGTCCGTTCGCGATCATGCAGAAAATGCAGTTATCCATAGATCCACACTCCTTGTGAAAAACATTTCCGGGCCGTCTCCATCACAGAGAAACCCTATTGTTAAGTATACCATTATTTTCCGATCGACACAAGAGAACGTTCTCCCGTGTCCCGTAGAAAGAGAAAAAAGAACGCGGATTTCTCCGCGCCCTTTCCGGTTTTCCTTTATTCACTCAACTCCTTAAGAAGCTGCACGATCATCTCCGTCGCATCCCCCGCAGGACTTTTCTCCATAGCCTCGATATACCGGCTGCGGTTTCGGTACAGTTCTCCCACGGCTTCGGTCAGGCTCTCCGGAGTGATCTCCGACTCCTGCATCACCATGCTGAAGCCCTGTTTTTCAAACGACGCCGCGTTGAGGAGCTGATCTCCGCGGCTGGCCTCCGCAGAGAGCGGGATCAACAGATTCGGCTTGTGAAGCGCAAGCAATTCACAGATTGCATTCGCTCCGGCCCGGGAGATCACGATGTCCGCCATGGCAAGGACATCCTTCATCTCCTTATCGCAATACTCCCGCTGCTCATAGCCCTTCCCGCTTACGGAAGTGTCCATTTTCCCCTTGCCGCACAGATGAAGGATATCGAACTCCGGCAGCAGTTTCGGAAGTGCCGCCCTGACAGCCTCATTGACGCGGACTGCTCCGGTGCTTCCGCCGACAACCAGAATGACCGGCTTGTTTCCGTCAAAGCCCGCATAGGCAAGTCCCGCTTCCTTCGTCCCGGAAAACAACTCCTTCCGGATCGGCGTTCCCGTGTGGAGTCCCTTGCCCTTCACATGCTCAAGCGTCTCCGTGAAATTGCAGCACACCTTCGTCGCATAGCGGATAGCCAATCGGTTTGCCAGCCCGGGCGTCATGTCCGACTCATGGATAACCGTCGGTATCTTCGCCTTTCCTGCTGCACGGACAACCGGCACCGACACAAATCCTCCCTTGGAAAAGACCACATCCGGCTTCAGCTGCTTCATCAGTTTTTTGGCTTCGCTGCAGCCCTTGAGGACGCGGAACGGATCCGTAAAGTTCTTCATCGAAAAATACCTGCGTAATTTTCCGGAACTTATCGCATAGTACGGAATCCCGATGTTCTCGATCAGCTCTTTCTCAATCCCGGTTTTCGAACCGATGTAGGAGATTTCAAACCCCTCCTCCTTAAGCCGGTCGATCAATGCGATGTTCGGCGTGACATGCCCCGCTGTTCCGCCGCCTGTAAGTACAATTGTTTTCATGTCTCCGATAAAATGGCAAATGCCGGAGCATTTGCC
The DNA here is from genome assembly GCA_017962105.1 of Lachnospiraceae bacterium. Classification (GTDB taxonomy): domain Bacteria; phylum Bacillota; class Clostridia; order Lachnospirales; family Lachnospiraceae; genus ISDg. Next base: position 2,041 of record JAGCVY010000104.1, on the reverse strand, counting down.
ATTTGCCTCGCTTTCCTAACGCTATAGGTATCCCGGCCGGCACACAGGATTGTGCCCCCGCCGTGACACCCTTACTTTGCGGCCTTATACGCCTGCAGCGCTTTCGCCAACTGATCCGGACACGATGTGGACTTATAGCCGCACCGGATTCCCTCCAGCCTGCTGATCACTTCGTCCACCGGAAGTCCCTCTACGAGACGTCCGATTCCCTGAAGATTTCCGTTGCATCCTCCGGTATAAACCACATTCCGGACTACTTCAACACCGTTTTCCTCCACAACATCATACGATATCTGCGAAGAACAGGTGCCGCTGGTTCTGTATGTCATACTGTGCCTCCTCTCTGAGCTTTATATATCTCAAGTCGTTCCTGAATCTCTTCCGCCGTTAGGTCAAGACGCTTACTTGCTACATCAAGGGATATCTCCCCGTCAAGCAGCATCTCAAGGACAAGCTGCGCACGCCCTTCTGCACGTCCTTCTGCACGTCCTTGCTTTCGCGCGTATTCGCTCGCTTCCCGCATAGCCATTTCCAGTGTCATAAGACTTCTCCCTTCGTCACTGCGGTTCAGCTCATCCATTGCCTCAACAATCCGATGTGTGAATTCCGAGGTGCTTTCCCCGGTAGAAACAAAATGGATAAAACTCCCGAACTCGCCTTCTGCGAGTTCCCCGACATATTCCGCATTCACAAAGACTCTCTCTGTCCCATCTTCCAGCAGCAAGGAAGGGTTTTCCTCCGCACGATACCGAAATCGATAACGGGGCAGATTCATATGGAACGGATCGAAGCAACAAATGAAAAGAATAATCGTCTTTTTCAGCGTTGTATACTCTTGAGACGGCATAAGCCAATCTGTATCGATCGCGCTCTGATAATACCTGGTGCGTCTCGGCAGATTTCCTGTATCCACCGTCTGCATCTCTACATCGTATACGGTACCCGCGTCGTCTTCCGCATAAACATCGAGACGAATCCCGTGCTCATTGATGCCGGGTTCAATATACCGTTCACTCTCAATAAACACAATATCCCGGATTTTGATTTCAAGTGCTATTTCCAAAATGTGTTTACACAGTTCCGGATTCTTCCTGCACCAAACACCGAAAACAATGTTGTCGGAAAATTTCAGTCCTATCGGATTCTCTGTTCTAACTTCCTGTTTTTTCATGGTCCCTCCGGATTGATCCGGAGAACCCGCAGCTTTTCAAACCTCTTCTCTCCCTGCTCAATCTATCACAAACGAGGAAAAGAAACAAGAGTTTTTATCTATGCGGCAACACAGCACTCTTCCGATTTCGGCAGGCTGCGGGTTCTCACGGTTAATATTTCTTTCGTCTCTCCCGGACAAATACTGCTCCGCAGACAGCGGAAAATGCGGCAATCACCAGGCGGACAATTCCGCTCCCGCGGAACGGGTCTCCGGTCTTCGGCACATCGCCGTCCGGCGGCGGTATGGTGATCATCGGAGTTGGCGTTCCTGTCGGAGTCGGAGTTCTCGGAGGCACCTGCGATCCTGTCGGGGTCGGTGCCGGTGTGTTTGTCGGAGTCGGCGTGCTTGAAGGGGTCGGAGACACAGTACACGTCGGCGTCGGTGTCACTTCCGACGGCGGTGTTTCCGTCACCCCCGGTGTCGGTGTCATCGTTACTGTCGGGGTTGGCAGTATCTCCGTGGGCGTAGGGATCGGCGTCCCTGTGGGCGACGGCGACACTTTCACCATCGGGGTTGGTGTCGGCGTCTCGGTCGGGGTCGGCGTAGGCGTATTCGTCGGAGTAAGCGTTGGCGTGTTTGTTGGTGTCGGCGTCGGTGTGTTCGTCGGCGTCGGCGAAGGTGTCTCGGTCGGGGTTGGGGTCGGCGTGTCAGAAGGCTTCACTGATCGCAATACCGGCGGGGAATCTGTCGGCGTCGGTGTAGGAGTCTCGGTCGGTGCCGGTGTGTTCGTCGGAGTCGGTGTCGGCGTACTCGTCGCAGTCGGAGTCGGCGTGTTCGTCGGGGTAGGTGTCGGCGTGTTCGTCGGGGTAGGTGTCGGCGTGTTCGTCG
>JAGCVY010000103.1 GCA_017962105.1 Lachnospiraceae bacterium | reverse complement strand
TTCCGGTCCGCGTTTCTGTGGCTGTTTTTTCTGGTGATCCCCTCGACTTTAATTGTTGTCTTCTACGGGATCATCTATCTGGGGCTGCATTACAAAACGGCGTTCCTCATCTTCCTGATCGTGCTGGGATGCGCGATGTTCCTGGTCCCGGCCATCGGGATCGCTGTCGAACTGATCTCGAAAAAACGCCGCTGCACGCCGGAGTATGTGGCGGAGTGGTGTGAGACAGATCTGAACGGCTTCGAAAAATTCCGGGAGGAGTACGCGGATCTTTACAAAAGTGACGGAAGTCATGCACTTGAGGTCAGCTATATCCAGAGGCAGATCCACAGCCTGAGTGACAAGCTTGGAATCCTGTATGATTTCAGCTCGCTTAAGAAACGGCAGGAATATGCGGAAGCAATCCTGCAAAACTGCAAAAAGGATCTGCCGGACCTCGAAACATGGGAATTCTGCGACGTGATCTACCGGGAGACCTACCGTTCCAGATGCGATGTCTTTCTGCATTTTACGGATGGTGAGAGCGCGGAGATCGAGACCATCTGGAGGACAAAATACGTCTACGACAGGCTTATTAAACGGGAGCAGGAGAGGGTCGATACGGCAACGCGATTTTACTATGTAACGCTGACCGGACGGCTCTACTACCTCTTCCTGTGTATCGAACGGTACATGACGACGCTGTATCCGGATGCCGACTGGGAGCCGGTGGTCTCAAGGATGTGGGACAGCGTTTCCGGTCCGGAACCGTGGACGGATGATGCGGAGGGGAATTGCTATAAGTTTCTTGTGCCGAAGAATTTTTGGGACAACGAAGCGGAGTTCGGCTCCGGGACCGCCGGCAAGATCGCCGATCTGTACCACGACCTGCCCCGCGGGGAAGCGTACGTGGAGTTCGACCGTTTGATGAAACTTCCCCTCACGGTGATGGAGGAAGGCGCGGTCCGGCTTGAGGATTTCAACCGCGGAGAGTACGCCATGGCCTGTGCCGTGAAGGAAGCAGAGGACATCCTTGCGTCGAGAAAAATCCCGTTCCCGAAAAAAGAACCCTTTGGGGATTTTACGTTTGAACGGAAGCGGGACTATATAAGGACCGGTAAGGCCAGCCGGGCAGGATGGGGGTTCGGCGCGAGCGGCAGACACCTCTCCGAAATCCTCGGAAGGTAATGGCCCGGTTATTTCGCGAAGGCTATACAGATACGGAACATGGAGGAAGCGATAATGAAGCAGCCGGAAGCATATCTCTTCGGACAGATTCTGGGAACCCATTCGTTTCTCTTAAAGGACGGTTTTTTGGAGCCGGACGAGTATTCGGAGATCAGGGAACAGTATTTTCTGCCGGGCGGTGAGACCGGAACCGCGGCTACCGTGCTGGATTCCCTCGGCGTGCCGGTGCGGATGACGGGCACCTGGATCGGGACGGCGGTTGCGCCGATGCTCAGGGCATTTTACGAGACGAAAAATGTCGACCTTTCGGCGATCCACTATTGGGAGGATGACCCGGGCGTCATGGATTACGTCGTGATCGCAGGGCTTGTGCGCTCGCCCATGGGGCGGTTCCAGACGCTGTTCTCCTCGGGAGAGCGGTGGTGGAGCGTGCCTCGGGAGGAAGATATCGCGGGCTGCAGGGCAGCTGCGATCGACCCGTTCTTCGGGGCGGAGACGATGCTTGCTGCGGAACTCTGTCGGAAAAACGGCGTTCCCTATGTCACCATCGACTGTCCACACGACTCCGACCTGCACCGCTATGCCGCCATCAACGTGGTGTCGAAGGAGTGCACATCCCAGCGCTATGCCGGGATGGCTCCGGAAACTGTGATGGAGCTGATGAAGGAAACTACGGATGGGCTGACCATCATCACTCAGGGAGGAGGCGAGATGCTCTACGCCAGAAAAGGCGGGGGGATCAAGCGGATGAAACCGTTCTCCGTGGAGGTGCGCAGCACCCTGGGAGCCGGCGATACCTTCAAGGCCGGCTGCACCTACGCCCTTTTGCACGGGATGAGTGACAGCGAGACAGTGCGGTTTGCAAGTGCCTGCTCCGCCATTGCAATCTCGCGGTTCCCGCTGCCGCTCCATCCGCCGACCCTCGCGGAGGTGGAGGCACTGCTGAAAGGCGGGAAAGAAGCGTAGAAAGCAATAGCATTTTCCGAAGAATTATGATAAAATATGTGCGATTGTTTGCGATTCTGTGAGACGGAGGATCGGCAAGGTCCTCCGCTCCGCGTTTTATGGGAGGAACTATGAAGAGTCTTAAGAAGCTGACGCTTCTGCACAGCAACGACATGCACGGCGATTTTATGGCGGAGGAAGTCGACGAGAAACTGGTCGGCGGCGTCTCCCTTTTGTCCGGCTACATCAATAAGGTGCGCCGCGAGGAGGACAATGTCCTGTACGCGATCGCAGGAGACATGTTCCGCGGCTCCATCATCGACGCGGAGTTCAAGGGAATCTCCACCATTCAGATCATGAACCTGCTCGGCCCCGACATTGTGACCCTCGGAAACCACGAGGTGGACTACGGTCTTGCGCATCTTCTGTTCCTCGAAAAATGTGCCGAGTTCCCGATCATCAATGCCAACATGTTCGTAAAGACCAACCATAAGCGTCTCTTCGAGCCCTGCAAGATCATCGAGATCGGAGGCATGAAGATCCTCTTCATCGGCATCATCACCGAGATTGCCCTGATGCAGTGCAAAAACGACAGCCTTGTGGGAACGCTGGTCACGCTGGAGGATGCGGCCAACGAGATCGGAAGGATCTGCAATACCTACAATGCACTGGATGTTGATTTTACGGTTTTGCTTACCCATATCGGATTTGAGGAGGACAAGAAACTGGCGGAGCTTCTGGATCCCGCCTGGGGAGTCGATGTGATCATCGGCGGACACTCCCACACCTTCTTAACGGAGCCTGCGGTGGTGAACGGCGTTCCGATCGTGCAGGCCGGCACGGGCACGGACCAGATCGGCCGTTTCGACATCTTAATCGACACGGAAAAAAACTGCATCGACAGTTTCACCTGGAAGCCGGTGCCGATCGATGCGGAGAACTGCCCGCGCGACCCGGCGATCGAGAAGATCATCGATGTGTTCCGCACGCAGACCGAGGAAAAATACGGCCAGATCCTCACGAAGTTCGTGCGCCAGCTGACCCATCCCGCGAGAAACCGGGAGACCGAACTCGGCGACCTGTTCGCGGATCTGATGAAGGACGCTCTGGGTGTCGACATTTTCCTTATGGCCTCCGGCTCCATCCGCGGCGAGGTCCTCGGACCGATCGTGACCAAAGGGGATTTCAGCGTCATTTTCCCGTATGATGATATTGTGCACGCCGTGTATTGGACGGGCGCGCAGTTAAAACACGCGATGCTCCGCATGCTGCGCGACGAGGCTTTGGCAGGTGCCCACACGGAGTTCTATCAGCTCTCGCACGGGTTGGAGATCGAGTACGACCAGAAGACCCACTCCTTTATGAAGTTCGATTTCGAGGGAGAGCCGATCGCGGACGACCGCGTGTTCAGCATCGGACTCCAGCACTATCATTATCAGAATATGGACGACGCCTTCGACCTTACGCCGGAGGATTGCAGAAAGAATAAGAAAGAGCGCACGGTATCCAGCTCCTGCACACAGGTCATGGAGGAGGCGCTGATCAACGGTTCGCACCAGAACGCCGCGGGAACCGGCCGGTTGATCATTCATCTGGCGGACGGTTCGGTAACCGGCGTAGCGCTGTAATATTTTCAAAGGGGAGAGTTGAGTCATGAGGAAGAAGAGACCGATCTGGGCGATTGTCTTCGGTCTGCTGCTTGCGGGATACACCACCTATGTGATGCTGGATGTGTTCGTGATCAAGCGGCCGATGCAGACCAATGCGACAGAGATTAACCTGTCACTTTTCGCCACACCTTCCGGTGCAGTAGCGGAGGCAAAGCCTACCGCAACTCCGAAACCGACAGCGACGCCGGTGCCGGCGAAGAGCCCGTCGCTGACGGAAACCCCGGGGCCGACGGAAACGCCGACGCCGGAGCCAACGGAGACGCCGATCCCTACGGGTCTCCCGGAGGGAGTTTATTTCTCCGATGTTGTTATTGAGTCGGAGACAACGTACGCCAACGACCATCTGTACGTCAACATCACGGAGTACCGCGAGCACGACACGCAGATCCATGTGGCGGAGGTCCGCCTGACGTCCGCGCAGTATCTGCTGACGGCATTTGCCAACGACACGTACGGCCGGAACATTTTTCAGACAACCTCCGAGATGGCAGCTGCAAAGGATGCGATCTTCGCCATCAACGGCGACAACTACGGGGCGAGAGAGGGCGGATACTGCATCCGCAACGGCGTGCTCTACCGGACGGTAGGCAACACCCGCAAGGACGTGCTGTGCATCATGCCCAGCGGCGATTTTGAATTCAGCCATTACAACAAAGCCACTGCAAAACAGCTTCTGGACCGCGGTACATGGCAGGGCTTTACCTTCGGACCGGTGCTGATCAACGACAGCAAGGTGGTTGTGGAGATCGACACGGAGGTTGATTTCTGTTACGTGACCAATCCCCGCACCGCCATCGGTATGGTGGAACCGCTTCACTACTTTTTCGTAGTGGCGGACGGCCGCACCAAAAAGAGTCATGGCCTCTCGGTCTATGAGCTTGCGGACTTTATGCAGCGGCTCGGCTGTACGAAGGCGTTCAACCTTGACGGCGGCGGATCGTCCACGATGTGGTTCCGCGGCAAGGTGGTGAATTTTCCGACTTCGGAGGGAGATTACTACGAGAGAGGGGTGACCGACATTGTCTATGTGCGCTGATGTGTTTCGCAGACACTGGAAAATATTTGCGGGCGTGACGGTGTTCGTCGGGATCTTCTCCGCGATCTACGAGCATTACGCCAGGGGCGTCCGCTCCAAGCCCATGATCTTCGCGTTCCAGTATCCGCTGGTGTTAGGGGTGATCCCCGTTTTGCTGCTCTCCCTGATCTGGGCTCTCCGCAAGGTGAAATACAGCTCGGCCGCCCGCGCCGGGGCCAACCTGTACTACTCCGGCATTGCGACGCTCACCATGGGCTCGCTGTCCACAGGCGTTGTGGAGATTTACGGAACGACCAACCGTCTCCTGAAATACTACTGGATCGTCGGATGGCCGCTTCTCGGGATCGGCGCGATCGTGCTGATCGTCGGGCTGATCAACGGCGGGAGCAGGGAAGTGGTGGCCAAGGCGCCGGAGTTTGACGATTACGACGAGGAAGATGATTACGCATAAGGAATAAAACAACCGGGACGGCGATGGTGCTGTCCCGGTTGTTTCGTCTCTTGTTCGGATGCATTTTCCGTCCTTTCAAACAAAAAAGTTACGGAAATCCTGCGCCTTTTCGGCAAAAAAATATCCTTGACATTTGTCAAGGGTAGAGTTATTATGTATGGTGCACTATAATGGTGTTATATGCCCGTTCTTAGTAATCGTACCATATTTTTACGGAAAATGCAAGCGTTTTGCAACGCGTTTCACGGCGGTTTCCGCGAGGCGTTTTTCAAAGCCTTTTCCGTGCTAAGGACTACGATTGTCGAATGAAAGGGACAATTCAATCGAGGGGTGACAACGTCAATGAATAAGAACAGAATTCATCCGGTGCAAGTCGGCAAGAACGTTCGAATGAGCTTCGCGAAGAAGCAGGACATCCTTGAGATGCCGAATCTGATCGAAGTGCAGAAGGACTCCTACCGGTGGTTCCTGGAAAAAGGAATCTATGAGGTGTTTACCGACATCTCGCCGATTGCCGACCACGACGGGCGATTCAGCCTTGAGTTTGTGGATTACCAGCTCTGCAAGGACGATGCCAAGTATACGATCGACCAGTGCAAGGAGCGTGATGCTACTTACGCAGCGCCTCTGAAGGTCAAGGTTCGTCTTCACGATATGGAGACGGGCGAGATTAAAGAGCACATCATGTTCATGGGTGATTTCCCCTTGATGACTGACAACGGTACCTTCGTTATCAACGGTGCCGAGCGTGTTATCGTAAGCCAGTTGGTCCGTTCTCCCGGTATTTACTATGCGATGGCGCATGATAAACTCGGTAAGGAGCTGTACTCCGCGCAGGTGATCCCGAACCGCGGTGCATGGCTTGAGTACGAGACCGACGCCAACGATGTATTCTATGTCCGCGTTGACCGCAACCGCAAGGTTCCGATCACGGTCTTTTTGCGTGCCCTCGGCGTAGGAACCAACACCGAGATCAAGGAGATGTTCGGTGATGAGGAGGTTCTCGAGGCTTCTCTCAAGAAAGATCCCACCGATAACTATCAGGATGGTCTCCTGGAGCTTTACAAGAAGCTGCGTCCGGGCGAGCCGCTTGCAGTGGAGAGTGCAGAGTCTCTTCTTCACGGCATGTTCTTTGATCCCAAGAGATACGACCTTGCTAAGGTCGGCCGTTATAAATTCAATAAGAAGCTGATGCTTCGCAACCGCGTCGTCGGCAAATATCTCGCCGAGGACGTTACGGATATGACCACCGGCGAAGTCCTTGCTACGGAAGGCACGCTGATCACGGAAACCCTTGCCGATGAGATCCAGAACGCAGCGGTTCCGTTCATCTACGTGGTTACCTCCAAGGCTGTCTCCGGACAGAACAAGAAGCACAGCTGCAAGGTTCTCTCCAACCTCATGGTTGAGATCTCGAACTATGTTGACTGCGATAAGGAAGCCCTCGGCATCTCCGAGCTTGTGTACTATCCGGTGCTCAGCGAGATCCTCGCAAACAACGAGACGAAGGAAGATATCGAGAACGCGATCCGCAGAAACATCAACGAACTGATCCCGAAGCACATTACCAAGGAAGATATCTTTGCTTCCGTTAACTATAATATGCATATCGCGTGGGGCGTAGGCAGCACCGACGATATCGACCACCTCGGCAACCGTCGTATCCGTGCGGTCGGCGAGCTCCTGCAGAACCAGTACCGCATCGGTATGTCCCGTATGGAGAGAGTGGTCCGTGAGCGTATGAACACGCTGGAGCCCACAGCAATCTCGCCGCAGTCCCTGATCAACATCAAGCCTGTGACGGCAGCGATCAAGGAGTTCTTCGGAAGCTCCCAGCTGTCCCAGTTCATGGATCAGCACAACCCGCTGGGCGAGCTGACCCACAAGAGACGTCTTTCCGCACTCGGTCCCGGCGGTTTGTCCCGTGACCGTGCAGGTTTCCAGGTTCGAGACGTCCACTACACCCACTACGGTCGTATGTGCCCGATCGAGACCCCCGAAGGTCCGAACATCGGTTTGATCAACTCCCTCGCTTCCTATGCGAGGATCAATGAGTACGGATTCGTTGAGGCTCCGTACCGCAAGGTCGACAAGTCGCAGCCGGATAACCCGGTTGTCCTGGATGAGGTTGTTTACCTCACGGCGGATGAAGAGGATAAGTACCATGTAGCTCAGGCTAATGAGCCTTTGGACGAGGGTAACCACTTCATCAACAGCAAGGTTTCCGGACGTTTCCGTACGGAGATCGCGCAGTTCGACCGCAGATCCATCGATTTGATGGACGTTTCCCCGAAGATGGTATTTTCCGTGGCAACAGCCATGATCCCGTTCCTGCAGCATGACGATGCAAACCGTGCCCTGATGGGTTCCAACATGCAGCGTCAGGCCGTTCCGCTTCTCTTCACCGAGGAGCCGGTTGTCGATACCAGCATGGCTCTCAAGGCAGCTGTGGACTCCGGCGTGTGCGTTGTCGCCAAGAGCGACGGTGTTGTGGAGCGCGCTGAGGCGAGCCGTATCATCGTTCGCACGAAGGACGGCGAGCGCGAGGAGTACAAACTGCAGAAGTTCGCAAGAAGCAACCAGGGTACCAGCATCAACCAGCGCCCGATCGTAAAGAAGGGCGAGTCGGTTACGGCAGGTCAGGTTATTGCAGACGGTCCGTCCACCTCGGGCGGCGAGCTTGCCCTCGGTAAGAACCCGTTGATCAGATTCATGACCTGGGAAGGTTACAACTACGAGGATGCCGTACTTCTTTCGGAGCGTCTGGTACGCGACGATGTGTATACATCCGTTCATATCGAAGAGTATGAGTCCGAAGCCCGTGACACGAAGCTCGGACCGGAAGAAATCACGCGTGATATCCCCGGTGTCGGTGACGATGCTCTCAAGAACCTTGACGAGCGCGGTATCATCCGCATCGGTGCCGAGGTCCGCGACGGCGATATCCTCGTCGGTAAGGTAACGCCGAAGGGCGAGACCGAGCTGACCGCTGAGGAGCGCCTGCTTCGCGCGATCTTCGGTGAGAAGGCGAAGGAAGTCCGTGACACCTCCCTCAAGGTTCCGCACGGTGAGTTCGGTGTTATCGTCAACGTCAAGGTGTTCACCAGAGAGAACGGCGACGAGCTCAACCCGGGTGTCAACCAGAAGGTTCGTGTTTACATCGCACAGAAGAGAAAGATCCAGGTCGGTGACAAGATGGCAGGCCGCCACGGTAACAAGGGTGTCGTTTCCCGCGTTCTTCCTGTAGAGGATATGCCGTTCCTGCCCAACGGCCGTCCGCTCGATATCGTGTTGAACCCGCTCGGCGTTCCGAGCCGTATGAATATCGGTCAGATCATGGAGACGCATCTTTCCCTCGCGTCCCAGGTGCTTGGCTTCAAGGTTTCGACGCCTGTGTTTGACGGTGCCAACGAGAACGATATCACAGATATGTTCCAGCTCGCTAACGATTACGTTAACACCGATCTGGACGACTTCAAGAAGAAATACAAGGATATCCTGAACCCTGAGGTTATGGATTTCCTGATCAAGAACCAGGATCACCGTAAGGAGTGGGCCGGCGTTCCGATCAAGCCGGACGGAAAGGTTCAGCTCCGCGACGGTCGTACCGGTGAGCCTTTCGACAGCGAAGTCACGGTAGGCTTCATGCACTACTTAAAGCTGCACCACCTGGTTGACGATAAGATCCATGCCCGTTCGACCGGTCCTTACTCTCTGGTTACGCAGCAGCCGCTCGGTGGTAAAGCACAGTTCGGTGGACAGCGTTTCGGTGAGATGGAGGTTTGGGCTCTCGAGGCATACGGCGCGGCACATATCCTTCAGGAAATCCTGACGGTGAAGTCCGACGACGTTGAGGGCCGTGACCGTACCTACAAGGCCATCACGAAGGGTGAGAACATTTCCGAGCCCGGTATTCCGGAGTCCTTCAAGGTATTGCTGAAGGAACTTCAGGCACTGGCTCTCGATGTCACCGTGCTCGATGAGAACGGCAACGAGATCCAGATGACCGAGAAGTTCACGAGCGGCGATGACGATGACGACTACTCCGAATTCACGGATTCCTATTATCCCGGCGCCAACGAGCTGTCGATGGCCGGCTTCCAGGAGATTTCTCCGGATGAGACCACCGGTGATCTCTACGGCGAGGCTGTTGAGGAAGAGGATGACGGATTCGAGGACGGCGATTTCGAGGATTTGGAACTGCTGCCCGAGGACGATGAGTTCTAAGAAACTGCATCGCTTTTCGGATTTTCCGAACTACGGAAAGAATAAATCTTTCGAATTGAACAAGAAGGGAGTAGCTTAATGGCTATGGACAAGATCAACGAGGAAGTAAAGGAAATCACCTATGACGCCATCCGGATCGGATTGGCTTCTGACGATAAAATCCGTGAGTGGGCTCGTGCAGGCAGACCCGGCGACGTCACCGACTACGAGGTGAAGAAGCCCGAGACGATCAACTACAGAACGCTGAAGCCGGAGACCGGCGGTCTGTTCTGTGAGAAGATCTTCGGACCTACGAAGAAGTTCGAGTGCCATTGCGGCAAATACAAAAAGCAGAAGGTTCGTGCGAAAAACTTCATCTGCGATCGCTGCGGCGTCGAGGTTACCGATGCCAAAGTGCGTCGTGAGCGTATGGGTTACATTGAGCTCGCGGCACCGGTTTCGCACATCTGGTATTTCAAGGGTATCCCCAGCCGCATGGGTATGCTGTTGGACATGACGCCCAAGAATCTGGAGAAAGTACTGTATTTTACGTGCTACGTCGTTCTGGACGGCGGCAGCACTCCGCTGAAGAAGAAAGATATCCTGACGGAGCCCGAGTATCATCGGTATCTTGAGGAGTACGGCGAGGGCAGCTTCACGGCACAGATGGGTGCCGAGGCAATCCGCAAGCTCCTTGAGGAGATCGATCTCGACGCCCTCAAGGCAGAGCTCGAGGAAGAGCTTGCACACTGCAACGGTCAGAAGCGCGTGAAGCCTCTGAAGAGACTCGAGGTTGTGGATGCGTTCCGCGAGTCCGGAAACCGTCCGGAGTGGATGATCCTTAAGTGTAGTCCGGTTATCCCGCCGGATCTTCGCCCGATGGTACAGCTCGACGGCGGCCGTTTCGCTACGTCCGACCTAAACGACCTGTATCGCCGTATCATCAACATAAACAACCGTCTGCAGAGACTGATCAGCCTCGGCGCACCGGAGATCATCATCCGCAACGAGAAGCGTATGCTTCAGGAAGCGGTAGATGCCCTCAACGACAACGGCCGCCGCGGACGTCCGGTTACCGGCCCCGGCAACCGTGCACTGAAGTCCCTGTCCGACCTGCTCAAGGGTAAGCAGGGCCGCTTCCGTCAGAACCTTCTCGGAAAGCGTGTCGACTACTCCGGCCGTTCCGTTATCGTGGTCGGACCCGAGCTTAAGATTTACCAGTGCGGTCTCCCGAAGGAGATGGCAATCGAGCTCTTCAAGCCCTTCGTTATGAAGGAGCTGATGGCTCTTGATAAAGCGAAAAATATCCGTGCTGCCAAGAAGATGGTAGAGCGTCTGGAGCCCGGCGTGTGGGATGTCCTCGAGAAGGTCATTCAGGAGCACCCGGTAATGCTGAACCGTGCACCTACACTGCACCGTCTCGGTATTCAGGCATTCGAGCCGATTCTTGTCGAGGGTAAGGCAATCAAGCTTCATCCGTTGGTATGTACCGCATTCAACGCGGACTTCGACGGTGACCAAATGGCCGTACACCTTCCGCTGTCCGTGGAAGCTCAGGCAGAGTGCCGTTTCCTGCTGCTTTCCCCGAACAACCTCCTGAAGCCGTCCGACGGTGGTCCCGTTGCGGTACCGTCGCAGGATATGGTCCTCGGTATCTACTATCTGACGATGGAGAAGCCGGGTGACAAGGGCGAGGGAATGTATTTCAAGAATGAGAACGAAGCAATTCTCGCTTACGAGAACGGCTACGTTACGCTGCAGTCGAGAATTCATGTCCGCCGTACCGGAATCAATGCGGAGGGCAAGCAGGAATCCCGCACCATCGACACGACAGTCGGCCGTATCCTGTTCAACGAGATCATCAGCCAGGACCTCGGATTTGTGGATCGTACCCGTCCGGAGAACTTCCTGAAGTACGAGATCGATTTCCTCGTAAAGAAGGGCGAGCTCAAGAAGATCCTGGAGCGCTGCATCAATACCCACGGCGCGATCAAGACCGCAGAGACCCTCGATGCTGTTAAGGCAATCGGTTACAAATACTCCACGAGAGCAGCCATGACTGTTTCCCTTGCCGACGTTATCATCTCTCCGGATCGTGAAGCGATCCTTCGCGAGACAGAGAAGCAGGTTGAAGCGATCGGCCTTGCATACGAGGAAGGTCTTACCAGTGAGAACGAGCGTTACAGCAAGGTTATCGAAGCCTGGAGAAAGACCGATGAGCGTTTCGAGAAGGAAGCGCTTGATTCCCTTGACAAGTACAATAACATTTTGATGATGGCTGACTCCGGTGCCCGTGGTAACAAGTCGCAGATCAAGCAGTTGATCGGTATGCGTGGTTTGTTCACCGATACAACCGGTAAGACCATCGAGCTGCCGATCAAGTCCAACCTCCGCAGTGGTCTCGACGTTTTGGAGTACTTCATCTCCGCACACGGCGCCCGTAAGGCTCTTTCGGATACCGCTCTTCGTACCGCGGACTCCGGTTACCTGACCCGTCGTCTTGTCGACGTTTCTCAGGAGCTTATCATCCGCGAGGTTGACTGCTGTGCCGATATGGATGAAATCCCGGGCATGGATGTCAAGATGTTCCCGGATCCGTCCAAGAAGCTGGATCCCGAGGAGGCAGCAGAGCAGAAGGAGAAGCAGAAGCCGATCGAGTCTCTCAAGGAGCGTATCACGGGTCGGTTCTCCTGCGAGGATTACTACGACGACAACGGCGATCTGATCGTTCGCAAGAACCAGATGATCACGCCGAACCGTGCAGAGCGACTTCTGAACACCAAGGCGATCAAGGATGCCGGCGAGGATGCAACCGTTCGTATCCGTACGGCTCTTACCTGCCGTTCCCACTTCGGCATCTGCGCGAAGTGCTACGGTGCTAACATGGCTACCGGTGAGCCGGTTCAGGTCGGTGAGGCAGTCGGTATCATCGCTGCTCAGTCCATTGGTGAGCCCGGTACACAGCTGACCATGAGAACCTTCCATACCGGTGGTGTCGCAGGAGACAACATCACACAGGGTCTTCCCCGTGTCGAGGAGTTGTTTGAGGCGAGAAAGCCGAAGGGTCTTGCAATCGTTACGGAGATCTCCGGTAAGGTTACCATCCGCGAGACGAGCAAGAACAATATGACCAAGCGTGAGGCGGTCGTCACCAACGAGGAGACCGGCGAGAGCAAGGCATATCTGCTTCCGTTCGGTTCCAAGGATCGCGTGAAGGACGGCAGCATTGTGGAAGCCGGCGAGGGCCTGACCGAAGGTTCTCTCGATCCGCATGACATTTTGAAGATTAACGGTCTCCGTGCCGTACAGGATTACATGCTGCGTGAAGTTCAGCAGGTATACCGTAAGCAGGGTGTGGAGATCAACGATAAGCATATCGAGATTATCCTGCACCAGATGCTGAAGAAGGTGTTGGTCGAGGAGAGCGGAGACACCGGATTCCTTACCGGAACCCATGTCGATGTTCTTGACTTCGAGGATACCAACGCCCGCATGATTGCCGAGGGCAAGAAGCCTGCAGAGGGCAAGCGCATTATTCTCGGTATCACCAAGGCATCCCTTGCAACGAACTCGTTCCTGTCCGCAGCATCCTTCCAGGAGACCACCAAGGTTCTCACGGATGCAGCGATCAAGGGTAAGATCGACCCGTTGGTTGGTCTTAAGGAAAATGTTATCCTCGGTAAGCTGATTCCTGCCGGTACCGGTATGAAGGAATACCGCAACATCCGCCTGAACACCGACAACGAGGTGATCGATCGCGAGGAGTCGCTTGAGGATGAGTATCGTCAGAGCATCACAGCTTCCGAGCCGGTTGATGAGCCGATCGGTCAGTTCGACAGCGATGAGTTCGAGAACGACGGATTCAACGATGAGTTCGACGACGAGATCTTCGATGATGACGATCTTGAGTTCGAGGAAGAGTTTGAGGATTCGGAATCTTCCGACTCTGACGAGCAGTAATATCTAAAGCCCTGATGGGCGTTCCAAAGTCTTTTCTTCCGCGGGACGGGGAGCAAATCTCCGTCCTGCGGAAATCTTGTTTTTTCGTCTTGTCAGTATTTCCGGTTGAAACTTCATACATCCCCGGGATTATATACGGTTTTCATTTATTTCACCAACGGAGTAAATCTATGAACAATTACACAGAACTGTCGATTGCGGAGCTCCGCGCGCTTCTGCGTGCGAAAAATGTCGCCGGTTACAGCTCGATGCGGAAAGCCGACATGGTATCCCTGCTGGAAAGCATGGATTCGGCGGAAGCCGCGCCGGCTAAGCCTGTTGCAGCGGAAACAAAGAAGTCTGCTGTGGCAAAAACAAAGAACCCTGACGGGGCAGAAACAAAGAAGCCTGCTGTAGCGGAAGAAAAAAAGCCTGCTGCAGCGGAGGAAAAACCGGCTGACGCAGCGGAAGTGAAAAAAGCCCCGGAGACGGCGCAGCCGCAGCAAAAACCCACGAGAGTAACCCGAAGAGTCGTGGGTTCTACAAGAGTAGAACCATATATTTTCAGTGCTTCCGAGGGAAAGCCGGAGAACCGCGGGCAAGTCCGGCCGGAGGCGGCTGAGAACCGCAGAACCGCACAAAACGAAGGCGGGGAAGCCCGCGTAGAGAGAAACGACGGGGGTGAAACCCGCCGGAACACACAGCAGGGGGATCCGACAGATTCCGGGATCATCCGCCGCGGTATCTTTGAAATCTGCTCGGACAACTATGGTTTCCTTCGAAACGATAATTACCTTCCCAGCGAGCATGACGTCTACATCAATCCCTCGATGATCCGCCGGTACAATCTGACCACCGGCGACGTGGTTGAGGGTACGCTCAAAAAGCAGAGCGCCGGAGAGAAGTTTGTTCCGCTGCATCACATCACGAAGATCAATGACAAGGATCCCGAGTTTGCGATGCGCAGACGGCGCTTTGACCGGCTGACTCCCGTGTTCCCTCACGAGAGACTTCGCATGGAGTATCCGGGATGCAATGTTGCCACGAGAGCAGTGGATCTGTTCTCCCCCATCGGCAAGGGCCAGCGAGGCATGATCGTGTCGCAGCCGAAGGCCGGCAAGACGACGCTTTTGAAGCAGATTGCACGTTCGATCCTCGTGAACCACAAATCGGTTCACCTGATCATTCTTCTGATCGACGAGCGCCCGGAGGAAGTCACGGACTTTAAGGACTTCGTGAAGGATTCCAATGCGGAGGTCATCTACTCCACATTTGACGAGGAGCCGAACCGCCATCGCCGCGTTTCGGAGATGACCATGGAGCGCGCGAAGAGACTGGTGGAGTACGGCGAGGACGTGGTGATCCTTCTCGACAGCATCACGCGTCTTGCCAGAGCGTACAATCTGACCTGCGTCTCCAGCGGACGCACCCTTTCCGGCGGTCTGGATCCGAATGCCCTGTACATGCCTAAGAAGTTCTTCGGTGCGGCTCGCTGCATGAAGGAGGGAGGAAGCCTCACGATCCTTGCAACAGCCCTGGTGGAGACCGGAAGCCGCATGGACGACGTTATCTACGAGGAGTTCAAGGGTACCGGTAACATGGAGCTTGTGCTGAACCGCGACCTTTCGGAGCGGCGCATCTTCCCCGCCATCGACCTTCCGAAGTCGAGCACGAGACGCGAGGATCTGCTTCTCACGGAGCAGGAGATGCGCGCCAACAATATCATGCGCAAGGCATTTAACGGCAAATCCCCGGAGGAATCCATCGAGAAGATCATTAACCTTCTGGTGCGCACGAAGAGCAACCAGGAGTTCATGCAATTTGTCGTGCGATAGGGGGCTCGATTTTATGAAAAATGCTGTTGCATTTCGAAAATGGCTATGATATAATACAAAATCTGTTCAAAATGAGTGTTAGGTCGACTGGTTTCGACCGGCCGATTACTATATGGATGATGAGAGGTGAACATCATGAAGGAAGCTATTCAGCCGAAGTACTATCAGGCAAAGGTTACATGCAACTGTGGCAACGAGTTCGTGACCGGCTCGACGAAGTCCGAGATCCACGTGGAAATCTGCTCGAAGTGCCATACTTTCTATACCGGCCAGAAGAAGGCTGCTCAGGCACGCGGTGCTATTGAGAAGTTCAACAAGAAGTACGGTTTCTAAGAAACCGCAGGCTCGGAAAGAAGCTGACTATGCCTTGACAATCATTTTTGTCAAGGCTTTTCTTCTATATGGCCTTCAGCCATATAGAAGCGGATTATCGCAGGATCGCGCAGCGGAAAGCTTGCTGCGCAAGCCGCGCGATCCGCGGGCGGTGAGCGCGAGCGCTCACCGATCAGACAGGTGGAGGGAAGACTATGGCAGAGCAGTTGAAGCCGTCGGGAATCGGCGGACAGGCCGTCATGGAAGGCGTGATGATGCGCAACCGCAGCAAATACGCGGTGGCGGTTCGCAAGCCCGACGGGCAGACGATTATCAACGTGAAGGAATATCACAGCGTCAGCGAGAAACATCCGTGGCTCGGATGGCCGTTTATCCGCGGCGCCGTCAATCTGGTGGAATCCATGATCGTCGGTATGGGGACGCTGATGTACTCCGCGAACTTCGCGGATGAGCCGGCTCCCAAGGAGGAGGCGCAGGATCCGCAGGAGAATACGCAGGATCCCAAACCGGAAGACACAACCGCAGACAGTGTTGCTTCCGCGGACGCCCCGTCCGTTGTTGCGGCTGCGGATCAGAAGAGCGGGGAAGAGGCGGAGAACAAGCCGATGATGACGCCGGCGATGATCGGTGTCACGGTCGCGATTTCGCTTGTCCTGACGATCGCATTGTTTATTCTGCTGCCATTTGCCATCACCTCGCTTCTGGAGCGTGTTACGGGCATCCGCTCGGCATGGTTTTCCAGCGTGATGGAGGGCGTGCTGAGAATCCTTATTTTCGTCGGATACATTGTACTGATCTCGCGTTTGGAAGAAATCCAAAGGGTGTTCCGCTATCACGGTGCGGAGCACAAGACGATCAACTGCATTGAGCACGGGCTGGAGCTCACGGTGGCCAATGCCCGGATCTCCTCGAAGGAGCACAAGCGCTGCGGAACGAGCTTTATGATCTTTGTCATGGTCATAAGCATCCTGGTATTTTCCATAGTGAACCTGTTCCCGGTTTACACCGGAACCTCGCAGATACTGCGGTTCCTCACGAGATTTGTCACACGGATCCTGTTGCTGCCCCTGGTGGCCGGGATCAGTTACGAATTCCTGCGCCTTGCGGGACGCACGGAGAACCGCGTTGTCAACGCGCTGAGCCGTCCGGGTATGTGGATGCAGGCGCTGACCACGAAGGAGCCGGACGACACGATGCTCGCCGTGGCGATCACCTCGGTGGAGGCGGTGTTCGACTGGAAGGCGTTTCTCGCGGGAACCGCCGCGGAGGAGTGCGCAACTCCTGTCGAACCCGGCGAATACCTGCTGGAGGAGGACGGAAGTTATACGCCGACCGTCACGGGATTCCTGACGGCAGACGCGAAGAACGAAGATCAGAAGTGAGAGATCATACAGAGAGACTTGAAGACATCTATGACGGAAAATACCCCCAAAACATATCGAGAGGCAGTTCAACGCGGGTGTGAAGCGCTGCAGGAAGCAGGAGTGCCGGAGGCTTTTCTCCAGGCGCAGCAGCTTCTGTGGTACGTGTGCGGAATGACGCCTGCCGACTGGCTGATGCGCAGGGAGGATTCCATTCCCGCCGGGGAGTGGGAGGCATTTTCCGCTGTCATAGAGAAGAGAGTTACCCGGATCCCTCTGCAGTACCTGACCGGGGAGCAGGAGTTCATGGGGCTGCCGTTCCGGGTGAGCCCTGCGGTGCTGATCCCCAGACAGGACACGGAGCACCTCGTGGAGGAGGCTCTCGCCTGCTGTGAGGGAAAGCGGGTGTTGGATATGTGTACCGGTTCCGGCTGCATTGCCATAAGCATTGCGAAGCTGGGGAAACCGGCTTCCGTGACGGGCGCGGACATTTCGCCGGAGGCGCTTGCCGTGGCGAAGGACAATGCAAAACGCCTCGAAGCGGAGGTAATCTGGGTTCAGAGTGATATGTTCGCCGGGATTGCGGGGGAGTACGATGTGATCGTCTCCAATCCACCCTACATTCCGCCGGAACAGATCGCCGGTCTGGAGCCGGAGGTGAAGGATTATGAGCCGCGGATCGCGCTGTACGGGGGCGAGGACGGCTTAGAGTATTACCGTGTGCTGGTCACAGAGAGCGCAAAGCGCCTGCGGCCGGCGGGAAACGGAGAAAAAGGAGGGATACTGATGGTGGAAATCGGATATGACCAGGGCGTCAGTGTGCCCGCCCTGTTCCGCGAAGCGGGATTTGCCGACGTGAGAGTAAAGAAGGATTCTGCCGGACTCGACCGTGTTGTTGTCGGACACTTGTAGCATCCGTGTGAAGGGCGCTACAGGAGTACTGCGGCTTGGATGCCGCGCGACAACACAGATTGAGAAAGGAATACTACCATGTTTGATAAATTGGAAGATGTCTGCAAGCGGTATGAGGAATTGCAGCTTGAGCTCTCGAGCCCGGAGGTGACTTCCGACACGAATCGCTTCCGCAAGCTGATGAAGGAGCAGAGCGACTGCGAACCGCTTGTGACAGCCTATACGGCATATAAGAAAGCAAAACAGACGGTCAGTGACAGTCTCGAGATGCTCGAGGCGGAGACCGATCCGGAGATGCGCGACCTGCTGAAGGAGGAGATCTCCGACGCGAAGGCGCGGATCGAAGAGTACGAAAAGAGAATGAAGATCCTGCTGATCCCCAAGGACCCCAACGACGACAAGAACGTCGTCATGGAGATCCGGGCAGGTGCCGGCGGCGAGGAGGCTGCGCTTTTTGCAGCGGAGCTGTACCGCATGTATGTGCATTACATCGAGTCCCGGCGCTGGAAGATCGAGCTGGTTAACGTGGATGAGACCGGGCTCGGCGGAATGAAGGAAGTCGAGTTCATGGTCAAGGGACAGGGTGCCTACTCCGTCCTCAAATACGAGAGCGGCGTGCACCGCGTGCAGCGTGTTCCGGAGACGGAATCCGGCGGCCGCATCCACACCTCCACGGCCTCCGTGGCGGTAATGCCCGAAGCCGAGGAAGTGGACGTTGTGATCGACGAGAAGGACATCCGGATCGACGTTATGCGCGCGTCCGGCAACGGCGGCCAGTGCGTCAACACCACCGACTCCGCGGTTCGTCTGACCCACTATCCGACGGGTATCGTCATCTACTCGCAGACCGAGAAATCGCAGCTGCAGAACCGCGCCAAGGCCTTTGCCCTGCTGCGCGCGAAGCTGTACGATCTGGAGCTGCAGAAGGCCCATGACGCGGTGGCGTCGGAGCGGCGCAGCCAGATCGGAACGGGAGACCGCTCCGAGAAGATCAGAACCTATAATTTTCCACAGAGCCGAGTGACCGATCACCGCATCGGGCTCACGCTGTACAAGCTTGACAAGATCCTGAACGGCGACGTCCAGGAGATTGTGGATGCGCTGACGGCGGCTGACCAGGCGGCGAAGCTGGCGAACCAGGAAGAGCAGTGAAGGTCGGGCGACGGAATGACGGTCTCGGACATTATCGAGATGATGAAGCGGATTGATCCGCGGCATACCGAGAGCATGCGGCAGTAATCCGGCCGAAGGGGTGACACCATGATTACGTCAAAGTCAAACCCACAATTGAAACTGATCACGGCGCTTCTTAAGAAGCGGAGCACCCGCGAGGAGGAGCACGCCTTCGTGTGCGAAGGACGGAAAATGTTCTTCGAGATCCTCACGCAGAACCCTTCGTTCCTTGTGAAGACCTACTGGTCCGAGAGCGGACTTGCAAGCCTCAGCGAGGCGGAGCGGGAGCTGCTTGCGGGCTGTGAGTTCGAGACGGTTTCGGATGCGGTGTTCGATGCGGTCTCCGAGACAATGTCCCCGCAGGGGGTGCTGGCGATCGTGCGGATGCCGGAGTATGACCTAAGATCCATGACCGGGGGGAAGACAGCGAAGCTGTTGCTTTTAGAGAGCCTGCGGGATCCCGGAAATCTCGGAACGATACTGCGGACCGCAGAGGCAGCGGGGATGGACGGGATCATTCTGTCGGCAGACTCGGTCGACGTGTTCAACCCAAAGGTCGTGAGATCCACCATGGGGGCGATCCTGCGGGTACCGTTCTGTTATGTCGAGGATTTTCCGGCTGTTCTTTCGGAACTGAAGGAGCAGGACGTCACGCTGTATGCGGCGCACCTGCAGGGGTCCGTTCCGTACACGGAACCGGACTACGGCGAGCGGGTCGGCATTCTGATCGGCAACGAGGCCAACGGACTTACGGACGAGGTGACGGCGCTGGCGGATGTGCGCATCCGCATCCCGATGGCGGTGCAGGCGGAATCCCTGAACGCTGCGGTGGCAGCGGCGCTTCTGATGTATCAGGTGCGGTGACCCCGACGGAAAGCGAATAGTTCTACGAAACAAAACAACGGCGGAAGGGAAACTCCTTCCGCCGTTTTCGGCGTTAGTAGGTCGGCAGGTTTGCGAGGTCCTCGCCGTTCTTGTAGGCGATGTATTCCTCGAGGCAATAGCCCAGGTCAAAGATTTCCTTGGCGGCTTCCGCGCCGACATAGCGGAAGTGCCACTGCTCATAGGCGACTCCGGTGATCTTCTTCTTGTCCGAAGGATAGCGGAGGATGTAGCCGTATTTGTAGCAGTTCTCTCGAAACCACGTGGTATCATTTTCCCCGCTGTCCAAAACCCAGATGTCGAAGCCGAGGCCGGTGCGGTGCTCGCTGGCGTTGCCGGGAACGGTCCGCGGCGGGTTCAGGCTCTTGTCGCGGTTATTCCAGAAGCGGGCCTGTGTCGCGTAGTTGCGGTAAGCGCCGGTCTGGGACACTTTGATGCCGATGCCGGTCTTTGCGTTGAAGTCGGTGCACATCTCGTTGAGGTGCTCGAGAGCCACACGGTTGCCGCGGTCGTACTTGTCCTCCTCGGTCTCGATCACGAAGTTCCGTTTCGACTCGGCGACGGTGTACGGATTCTCAATGGTGTAGAAGTCCGCGGTCAGCACATCCTGCAGACGAACCAGATTTTCCGGGTTGCCGGTGTACTTCAGACGGTGCGACCAGTTGACGAGCATCAGGTAATCGATCTCCCAGTTGTCACCCTCCACCGGTTCTGCTTCCGTGTCCAGCGTGACGCTGGAGCACATGCCGTACACGTACGGCGTCGGCGTCGGTTCCGGGGTCGGAGTTGCCTCGGGCGACGGGGTTGCGGTAGGCTCTGCGGCGTTGGTGGGATCCGGCGTCGGACTCGGTGAGTCCGGTTTGGCCGTCGGAGTCTGTGTCGTTTTGGTTACACCGGAATCGGGCTTTTCCTCGCCCGACCCGCTTTTCATCTTTGTCACGATCAGAAAAATAAACAGGGCCAGAAGAGCCAGCAGAATAACCATGATCAGCGTAAAATGCCGGTTGAGGAACCGCTTGAACGGCGATTTCTTCTTCCTGCGGCGCCGTGTTCCCGAGGTGCCGGTCCGCGTGCCGGTGTAGCCGGCCCCGCTCCGCGAACTGCTGTGGGATGACCCGGTCCGCCCTGTTCCGGAACGGGATACCCCGCTGCGGGATGCGCCGCTCCGTGTGGTTCCGCTTCGGCGCGCGTCCGAATGCGGAGTTCTCTTGTCATCTGTCATAGATTTCCCCCTTATTCTTCCTTGGTCCGGAAACCCGGAACGCGGAAGTTTGGTTCGCAAACACAGACATTGTAACACAAGCCCATGGGAATGCAAAGCATTTTTCGCAGTGCCCTTGCAATGGCGGGGGCGGTTTGCTATAATGGCACACGGTAAACGGATTGCGGTGCAATCCGAGAAAGGCGAGGTTTCGTTTTATGGAAAATGTTACATTTGACGCGGCGCTGGCGTCGCGGTTTGTAAACGCAGCAGAGATTGAACTCATCAAGGGCCAGACGGAGGCCGCACGCGCGGAGCTTCTCGGCAGAGAGGGCGCAGGAAAGGACTTCCTCGGATGGATCGACCTTCCCGTTGCGTATGACAAGGATGAGTTTGCACGCATCAAGAAGGCGGCTGCGAAGATCCAGTCGGACTCCGACGTGCTTATTGTCATCGGTATCGGCGGATCGTATCTCGGTGCGAGAGCGGCGATCGAGTTTTTGCGCCACAGCTTCTACAACAATGTCTCGAAGGAGATCCGCAAGACGCCGGAGATCTACTTCGCGGGAAACAGCATCAGCGCAACTTACGTAAAGCATCTGATCGAAGTCATCGGCGATCGTGATTTTTCGGTCAATATCATCAGCAAATCCGGCACCACCACGGAGCCGGCCATCGCGTTCCGCGTGTTCAAGGAGCTGCTGATCAAGAAGTACGGCCACGAGGAGGCCAACAAGAGGATCTACGCTACCACCGACAAGGCACGGGGCGCCCTCAAGCAGGTGGCCAACGAGGAAGGCTATGAGAGCTTTGTGGTCCCGGATGACGTCGGAGGACGTTTCTCCGTTCTGACAGCGGTAGGCCTTCTTCCGATCGCCGTGAGCGGCGCGGACCTTGACGCGTTGATGGCAGGTGCCGCAAGCATGCGCGAGGCCTGCATCAGCAAGTCTTTCGCGGAAAATGATGCGCTTCAGTACGCGGCACTCCGCAACATCCTCTACCGCAAGGGCAAGAGCGTTGAGGTGCTTGCGAACTATGAGCCTTCCCTTCACTATGTGAGTGAGTGGTGGAAGCAGCTCTACGGCGAGAGCGAGGGCAAGGACCAGAAGGGTATTTTCCCGGCAAGCGTTGATCTCACCACCGATCTTCACTCCATGGGACAGTTCATTCAGGACGGCGCCCGCATCATGTATGAGACGGTCCTGAACGTGCAGAAGAGCCGCGAGGAGATCGTTCTTACGGCGGAGCCTGTGGATCTGGACGGCATGAACTACTTAGCAGGCAAGACCGTATCCTTCGTCAACGAAAGCGCCATGAAGGGAACGCAGCTTGCGCATGTGGACGGCGGGGTTCCGAACCTTGTGGTGAACATCCCCGAGCAGAACGAGTACTATCTCGGACAGCTGTTCTACTTCTTTGAGTTCGCCTGCGGCGTGAGCGGTTACATGCTTGCCGTGAACCCGTTCAACCAGCCCGGCGTTGAGAGCTACAAGAAGAACATGTTTGCCCTTCTCGGAAAGCCCGGCTACGAGGATCTCCGCGCGGAGCTGATGGCCCGCCTGGCAAAGTGATCGCTGCGAAGAAAGAGTGTTGATAAAGACGAAAATAAGAATCCCGTCGGCTATAAGCCGGCGGGATTCTTCGTTGTCTGGGTATTGGTTGTCGGTCAGCTTTCGGTACAAACTCAGCTGTTCTTCTTCTCGCGGATTCCGCCGGTGGCGACTAGGAACAATCCGAAGAAACCGCCGAGGGATCCGCCGATAATGTGGGCGAGCTGCGAGATGTTGTCCTTGTGGAAGGCGTTGATGAACTCGTTGCCCAGGTAGAGGATGCAGATCAGGATGAAGGTGATCGGAATGCGTCCTTTCTCCGCGTTGGTAACCGACGCCAAGATGATGAACATAAACACGATGCCGCTGGCCCCGAGCAGTCTGCCGTCAAAAAGAAGGTTGAAGATGATGCCGGTAAGCACCGCGGTGATGGCCATCATCTCAAGGATTAGCTTGCTTCCGTATTTCTCCTCGAGGATCGGGCCGAGCATCAGGATGTACAGCATGTTTCCTACAAGATGTTCCCAGCTTGCATGGCCGATCGCATGGCCGAAGAGGCGGATATACATCAGAGGATCGGTCAGCCTTGACCGGTATGTCATAAAGAGATGTAAATTCGTCCAACCGCCCGTGAGCTTGTTAAGGCCCAGAACGACAAGACAGATCAGCGCGAATGTCAGCGTGACAGGCGCGTTGTAGTGGATACGCTTGAGAAGCTTCATAAAACAATTCCTCCCCTTTATATGATCAGAGGTGTGGCCGGAAAACCGGTCACACCTCGGTCCGCTGTTGTTATTATACAAAACTTTGCTGTCATATACAAGACGGGAATCCGTCAGCTGCGGGATCAGTCTTCCAGCTTCAGATCGCCGTCCTTGATGATCCCTGCTTTGCGGAAGATCAGGCCGAGGACGAAGCAAAGGATTGCAGGCAATACGAAGCTGATCAGGATCAGGCCGAGCCAGTCAAACCAGCCTGCGCTGCCGTTCCAGCCGGTGATCACACCGATCTGGCCGACGAAACCGCAGGTTCCCATACCGGACGAGATCGCGGGACCGTTCATCTCCAGCTTGAAGAGGCAGGTGGCGATGGGGCCGGTGATTGCCGAGGCGATGATCGGGGGAAGCCAGATAACCGGCTTCTTGGCGATGTTGCCCATCTGCAGCATGCTGGTGCCGATGCCCTGCGACACAAGGCCGCCGACTTTATTTTCCCTGTAACTGAGAATTGCGAAACCAACCATCTGTGCGCAGCAGCCGGCGACTGCAGCACCGCCCGCAAGACCGGTGAGGCCGAAGGCTGCACAGATTGCAGCGCTGGAGATCGGAAGCGTGAGTGCAATACCGATGACCACGGAGACGATGATGCCCATGATAAACGGCTGTTGGATCGTTGCCCACTTGGTGAACTCGCCGATCTTCGTGGCTACCCAGCCGATGTACGGAGCCCAGCCGAGGGCCATGATGCCGCCGAGGGTTACCGTGACGAAGGGAGTGACCAGAATGTCAATCTTGGTTTCCTTAGAGACGGCCTTGCCGAACTCAACAGCGATGATGGCAATCAACAGAACCGCCAGCGGACCGCCGGCACCGCCCTGCGCATTCGCGGCATATCCGACTGCGGCAGCGGAAAATACCACGAGCGGAGGCGCCTGAAGGGCAACCGCGATGGAAACCGCCATGGCGGGACCTGCGACGCTCTGTGCGAAGGCGCCGATATCGATGAGCATATTAAAAAACGGTTTTACATAGGTGATCCAGAAGTCGTGCTTCCACTGGATACCTGCGACAGCATTGCCGGCCTGTTCGCCAAGAGTCTTGATGATCGTGCCGATCAGCAGGGACGCGAACAGACCCTGCGCCATGGCGCCCATTGCCTTGATGCCGTAGCTTTTCCAGGAAATGTCGATGTTTTTGCGCTTCAGAAATTCCTTCATAGAAGTACCTCCTTATGGCAAATTTTCTACAAACTATCATAGTTAAACGATAATTACAAGTACATCGGGGAAAAAGACAGGAGCGCCGATTGAGAAAGTCAGAGTTACTTTTTCGCCTGTTTCGTGCATATTATACAAATCATAAGTTCATCTTATAGTTCCGATAAGTATAAAAGAGGTTTTCTTCCCTTGCAAGGCATTTTCCGAAAGAGTAAAATGTGTACGTCAAAAAAGAGCATGTTCCGCTGCGCAACAGAATTGCGGATATCGCGGCGGACTACGGGAGGATAAATTATGGGCGGATTTTTCGGTGTTGCCACGAAAGAAGATTGTATTTTCGATCTGTTCTTCGGAGTGGATTACCATTCGCACCTCGGCACGCGCAGAGCGGGCCTTGCGGTTTACGGAGAAGCGGGGTTTGAGAAATCGATCCACAAGATCGAGAACTCGCCGTTCCGGACCAAATTCGAGAAGGAAGCCCACGATATGCATGGGCAGATGGGAATCGGATGCATCTCCGATTTCGAGCCCCAGCCGATCCTGGTGCGCTCGCACCACGGCAAATTTGCCATCACCACCGTCGGCAAGATCAACAACAAGGATCAGATTGTCGATGAGATTCTCAAGAACAATTCCCACTTTTTCATAATGAGCAACGGCGAAGTCAACCCGACGGAGCTGGTTGCGGCGATGATCAACCAGAAGCCGAACCTGATCGAGGGTATCCGGTATGCGCAGGGGATGATCGAGGGCTCCCTCTCCATGCTTGTGCTGACGGACAAGGGCGTCTATGCAGCCCGCGACCGCATGGGCCGTACGCCGATCGTCATCGGCAAGAAGAACGGTGCCTACTGTGCGGCGCTGGAGAGTTTCTCCTTTGCAAACCTCGGTTATCAGCCGGAGCACGAACTGGGACCCGGCGAGATCGTCGTGTTTGACGCTGACGGGTATCACACCCTTGTGCAGCCCGGCAACAAGATGAAGATCTGTACGTTCCTGTGGATTTACTACGGCTATCCGTCCTCGTCCTACGAGGGCGTCAGCGTGGAGCAGGCGAGATACAACTGCGGCGAGAAGCTCGCAAAGCGCGACCATGTGCGCCCGGATGTCGTCGCCGGCGTTCCGGACTCCGGTACGGCCCACGCCATCGGATATGCCAACGCTGCGGGAATTCCGTTCACAAGACCCCTGATCAAGTACACGCCCACGTGGCCGCGCTCGTTCATGCCGACCATGCAGGAGAAGCGTGACCTGATCGCGAAGATGAAGCTGATCGCGGTTCCGGAGCTGGTGAAGGATAAGAGCCTTCTGATCATCGACGACTCCATCGTGCGCGGCACGCAGCTGCGCGAGACCGCGGAGTTCCTGTTCGAGAGCGGTGCCAAGGAAGTCCATGTCCGCCCGGCCTGCCCGCCGCTTCTGTACGGCTGCAAATACCTGAATTTCTCCCGCTCCAAGAGCGAGATGGAACTCATTACGAGACGCTGTATCGCAGAGATTGAGGGCACCGAGGATGTGCCTGCGGAGGTGCTTGCGGAGTACGCCGATCCGGATTCGGAGCGCTATGCGAAGATGCTGGATGCCATCTGCAGGAAGCTGAAGTTCACATCCCTGCGGTATCACCGCCTGGATGACATGCTGGAATCCATCGGTATTCCCGCCGAGAATCTGTGCACGTACTGCTGGAACGGAGACGATTCCGCAGACAAGTAAAAAAATATGTCATTTTCCGAAACGAATTACAGCAAGGGCGTGAAGCCTTTGTGTCCGACCTCTTTCGATGCCGTAAAATCGTTTGACAATAGCCTATAGTAACGATACTATGAACTTGTAGCAATAACCCAATATGCTATGTAGGCGCGTAAAAAAACCGTTATCCTGCGGGCATTACGGAAGTAAGGAGGTAACGTTATGGCTATTGCAAGAACGCCGGAAGAGGAACAGGCTGTAAAGGATTCGTTGATATCGATTTGCGCGGAGGTTTTCTTCCGTGACGGGTATTCCAGTGCTACGATGAAATCGCTCTCGGAAGAGGCGGGATGTACGACCGGTAAGTTTTACAGTAATTTCACAGGGAAGCCGGAGATTCTCCGTATTCTGATCGGAAAACTGGTGAACCTGAATTACCGTGAGGCGGCGAAGCTGATGACGCCGGAGGATGCTCCGATCATGCAGATGATTTATTTCTTCCTGCTGGAGTATGAGATCTGCCACGTCAACGACAAGCTTTGTGAGCTGTTCTATTACGCATATGAGGATTCCGATGGGGTTCGTGCGGTTGCGGAACAGATGAAGCCGGAATTCGGACGTCTGCTGGAGGAGTCCTACGGCAAGAAGGAAGAGGACGGAGTCCTTATGGCGAAGTCCGCCATGAACTTCAACATCCTTCGCAGCATCATCGTCGGTGAGAGAAGCGGGTACGGCTTCGGAAACGAACAACAGCAGATCGCGGTGCTGACAGACATTCTTCTGGCATCCATCGGAATTGACGGCAAGAACGCCGACAAGATCCGGAAACAGATCGAGAAGCAGGCGCCGGCATTCCGCGACGCGACGTACAATTTGATCATCCGCATATTGCAGAACGGTCTCGATTGAGGCTCACAAGGCCTTGACCGGGAAGCGTGAGAGAGCGCGGAGAGAGGTAAGGAATGAACGAGTGTAAGGTCTGCGGGCGAAAGAATCCGCTTGATGGTGCGAACTTCTGTTATTACTGCGGCGCTTCCCTTCGGGATGCGGACGGGGATGACAGCGTCCGCCGGATAACGGATGCGGACGTCCGGAGGGAATCCGGGGAAGCCGGTTCCAACCGCCCGATGTCGCGGCTGGAACGGTGGCTGAACGCTCCGGATGACGACGATTACGACGACATCCGGTCGAAGAAAGAGGAGGAGTCCGAAGGGTCCGGGTCGAACGACAAGGCACCTGCCATCTCCCGATGGAAAATCCTGGGGCTTCTACTGCTGATCCTTCTGCCGGTATACGGCTGGTTGTTCCTGATCGGATGGGCGATCGTCAATGTTGTGAGCACAAGGACGCCCGCCGGGCAGAAAGAGATTGCACACGGCGTGCTGATGTTCTTCGCCGCCGCCATCGTGATCCTGTTTCTGGTCAGTGCATATCTGAATGCACACCCGGAGGTCATGGAAGAGTACAACCGGCTGTACAACCAGATGATGAATTCCAAGGCAGGGATGTTCATGGGATTCCGGATCGGCAGATGATCCTTATCAAAACTGATCATGTCCACAGGGGACGGCTCTTTTCGGGGGCCGTCCTTTTGGTTACCCCGGAAAATGCGTACCATTTTCCGAAAAATACATTTTCCGAAAAAAAGACGCTATACAATGCGGGAACGTTATGTTATAGTTGTTGACGGCTGACAGAACAGGCCGAAAAGAAAGGTGATAACAATGGCGATTTACGATTGTCATGCACATATTTATCCCGAGAAGATCGCGGCGAAGGCCGTGGAGGGCGTGGGC
Organism: Lachnospiraceae bacterium; assembly: GCA_017962105.1. Lineage (GTDB taxonomy): Bacteria > Bacillota > Clostridia > Lachnospirales > Lachnospiraceae > ISDg. The sequence goes on along the minus strand of JAGCVY010000103.1, from coordinate 3,132 downwards.
CATTTCTACGGGATCCCGATGGATTGCCCGGCGGGAACGGCGGAGACGCTTCTTGCGATCGGGGACGAGGCCGGGATCGACCGCTTCCTCGTGCACTCCGTGGCGACGCAGGCGCGCCAGGTGGAGAGCATCAACAATTTCCTCGCGGAGACGGTTGCGAAGGAGCCGCGCTTCATCGGCTTCGGTACGATGCACGCGGATTATGAGAACAAGGTGGACGAGCTGGAGCGCATCGTCGGCATGGGACTGCGGGGCATCAAAATCCATCCGGATTCGCAGCTTTACGCGGTGGACGATCCGCGCATGTTCGAGCTTTACGATGCACTGCAGGGACGCTACCCGATCCTTGTGCACTGCGGCGACTACCGCTACGATTACGATAACCCCGAGCGGGTGCGGAGAGTGCTTGACATGTTCCCGCGGCTCACATTTATCGCAGCGCATTTCGGCGGCTGGAGCCTGCAGGATCTGGCTCTCGAGTATCTGAAGGACGCGCACTGCTACTTTGACTGCAGCAGCTCGATGATGTACCTCGGACAGAAGCGCTCGTCGGAGCTGATCCGCGAATATGGCGCCGAGAGATTTCTGTTCGGCTCGGACTACCCGATGTGGAGCCCGAAGGACGAACTTGAGAGATTCCGGGCTTTGGACATCACGGAGGAGGAGAAGGACATGATCCTCTCGCGGAATCCGGAGATTGTTCTACAACTGTAGTGCCAAAAGAATAAAGAGAAAGCCTCACGGACATTGAACTTGCCCGCGAGGCTTTTTTGATGCTCTTATCTCAGGCTGATCTCCACGCCGTTGATCGTGATCGAGACAATCTCATCCATGTGGATGAGCGAGGTGCAGGACTGCGGTGTCTGGAACGTGACGCCCGGAAGGAGAGAATACTCCACATAGGAGGAGGTAAAAAGGCCTTCAACACCGGAGCTTTCGGAGCAGGACCGTCTGCCGTCATTCATGAAGTCGGAGACGTCGGTTTTGCCCGGGGCAACATCATTTTCCCCTTGATTGGTGTACAGGACCGTGCCGTCCTTCAGCGTGACGGAGTTCAGGCAGATCTCGTTGTATCCGCCGTTTGTGTACACGAACATACTTGCACCGGACAGAACAACCTTTTTGACCTTCGACTGCCCGACGGATTTGTTCACGCGGAACGTCTCCTTGTCGGATTTATAATTGTTGCACCAGTTGAATTCAAACATTACATCATCCTGAGCGGAGGTGTTAAAGTTGATCTCCAGATGCGTATAACTGCGGTTGATATCCTCCTCGCAGCTGGTCTCCATCATGTACCAGAGATAACCGTCGCGGCAGAAGGGAATAAGGCTTCCTCTCATGTCGAGCGTAGGCGTGTTCACCAGATGCTTTTGATAGCGCTCCGTACAGTCAATGTCGGAAAATACCGTCGAGAGCAGGGAACCGTCATAGTATTTGACGAGGTAGCCGGTGGCGGCATACTCGTCAGGCAGTGCCGGAGTATTGATGTAGAGTCCGTCATCCGTGAAGGCCTGCTCCAGCCAGCCGTCCGGTGTGCCGTCCGCGAGCTTGCGGTTTGTCCGAATCTCAACCCACTGAACCCGGGCGTCGCCGATGGCGTCCACCACGGTCACTGTCAGGTCGTCAATCGTCTTGGAAAGTCCGATCTGAAAATATCCGTTCTCCAGCTCGGTCATGGTTCCGTCTACGCCAATCAACTGTGTGAAGCGGACATCGTAGATGACATTCGCTGCGGCGACAAATGTGCCGAACAAAAGCACGGCGATGCAGGCTGCGACAAGCGCTACGCGCAGAACCTTCCGGCGTCTGCGGACGGTGGGCCTGAGGATCGCGACAGTTTTGCCGGTGTTTTCCGTTGCGGATCCGGCGACAGCAGCTGTGTCCATCTCAACGGCACGCATCATCTTAAGCGCCAGTTCCGTCACGGCCGTCTCATCGAATTCACTGTACTCCAGGGCATCGGTCTCCGCAGCCGCGATCTCTGCTTCTGCCTCGGCCAGGATCCGGTCGGCCTCCTCCGCTGTCGGAGGATTGTCCAATATGACTTCGGTATTGTCTATGAATGTGAGGTTGTCATTTTCCGAATTCTTCATATGAGGTTACTCCTTTCTCCGCGAGAAGCGCGTGCAGCTTTGCGCGGTCGCGGTGAAGAATATTTTCCACTTTCTTTTCGGGGAGCCCCAGGTGCGACGCGATCTCCTTCACGCTGTATCCGCCGTAGTAGCGTTCGCGGAAAATACTGCGCGCAGGTTCGTCAAGCTTGGCCACGGCCTCAGCGACGGCATCCTTCAGCCAGCTTTCGGCTGCCGCCTCCTCCGTGTTGTCCGGCGCTTCCGGCTCGATGCCGTCCTCGAGCGCCGCGTCTAAGGAGAGCGTGTCCGGCCGTGTGCGGTGGAGCCTGTCTTTTGAGACGTTTCGTGCGATTGCGAAGAGATAGCTTTTCAGCGGGTAAGTCACGCTCAGCCGGATCCTCTCCCGATATTTCCATATTCTCACAAAGACATCGGCTTCTGCTTCCTCCAGCTCCTCGCGAGGGCGCCCTGCGAGGATCGAGACGCAGATTTTGTGCACGGCAGGTCCGTAGATGCGGATCACCTGCCGCATGCCGTTCTCGGCATCGGTCTGTAGCAGATTGAGCAAAGTCTGATCGTCCATCGGCGTCCTCCCTTCCTGAGTGGTCCTTCACAACACTACACCTGCGCGGTCGCGGAAATCACTCACATTTTTCGAAAAATGACAGTTTTATTTTCGGGGAAGGGGTGGGGAAAGTCAAGATACATCTTAATCCTTGACACTTGTTGCGGATGTCGCTATAACGGTAGTAGAAGAAAGAAAAGAGGTATCACTGAAGGTAACAGAATTGAGTCGTTTTGCGGGGAGGACAGTATGATGCATGCTTATGGAGAAACATATCTGAATGATGCCATGAACAATCTGGGGGATATGTTTGACTATGCAATCTGCGACCTCGGATATGATCCGGAAGATTTCTATACAATGTTTTTGAATTCCGGAGTTGCAGGAAGCTTCGGTGCGGGAAACCCCAAATACGTGGCGGGGCTTTCAGGAGCAGAACTGGCGATGGCGGTGATCTTTGCTATAGAAGGTGAGCGACCGGAGAAACGTCCT